>JBAVYX010000419.1:0-8120 GCA_049588475.1 Silvibacterium sp.
GCCTTTTGAACGCAGCAGCACCGGGCGGTTTGAAGCCTGCTCCTGCAAGCCGGCTTCGGGAGGCCTACTCCCATCTTCAGTACAGCATCACAGCTTTCGCTTGTGTTCGTGACACACTTTCGTCCACTCGCCACGATTTGTTGGTCGGCTTGAGATGCCTTCGCAGTCGCTGCTCCAACTCCGGGCCGAAATACTGCACCCAGCGCCAGACGGTTGTGTGATCGACATAGAGACCGCGTTCCTCCAGCAGCTCCTCAACATCGCGCAGCGAAAGAGAATAGCGGAGGTACCACCGGACCGCACAGAGTATGAGGCCGGCTTCGGTCTGCCGCCATTTGAAGATCGCGGGTCGGGTTCCCATTTCGCGATTCTTTCACGTCACCAGCCAACAACTCTGAAAGTTGCAACACATCCGTTTGAGACGCTGAAAACTGGACGGCACAGGTCAGAACTAAGGCTGCAAGGCTGAGTGGCTGCAAGGGCTGAGTCTGAAGCTGGACTGCATCGGGGCACTCCATGTGATTGCCATAATTTGACGGTACTTCCGAGCAAACTCACGTATAGTGGTTCACGTCGTGGATTAGAATTCATCTGGCCGCTCTTATGGCGACAAAAAGGATGAGGTTTATGTCGAGAAAACTCACACTCAGCAGCATACGATTGGCTGTTCCCTTCCTCGTGGCGTCCGCCATGCTAACGCCATTAAGCCGCGCGCAAGCACCTGTTTTCGTAATTACGCCGGTGTCAAGCACGGTTGTGTTCAATGTGAAGTCCTCGGTCTCTATAACCGGCAAATTTGACAAGTGGGACTCCACTCTCGTGTTTACATCCACGGATATCAACACTGGGGTATTGGATATTAAGATTCAAGCGGCCAGCGTGAATACCGGAAGCAGCATGAAGGACAACAAGCTGAAGAGCAAAGACTTCTTCGACGTCGCGAATAATCCGTTGATCACGTTCCATTCGACGAAAATTGTTCAGACCGGTCCAGCGGTGGCAGGTCATCCGCTTAACTTTGAAGTCGATGGCGACTTTACGATACGCGGAGTGACAAAGCAGGAGAAACTGTCGTTGGTCGTTTTCGGCTATGGGACGGGCACCGGAGAGATCAAGGGCACTATGGCCTTTGACCGCAAGGACTACGGGATCAATGGCAGCATTCCCTTCATCAAGATCGCTGACCGTGTCGAAGTGACGGTCAACCTCAAGGCAAAGCGCACCAGCGGGCCCCCGGTGAAACTTAGCCAATAATCAGCCTGGCAATTTCCGGCTGGGTGCAGTCTGTGTGGACGAGCGCGGTCAACCGCCGTAGCGCAGCAGCAGTTCATCCCCTTCGTCGTATCCTGTCGGGATCTCGATTCCCTTCACAGACGCGTGCGCTTGAAGTAAAGGCTCGATCCATTCGGGCGCGCGCCGCCGCTTCCAGTACGAATCCACACAGGCTTTTATGGCGAGTTGCAGAGGTGTCCTGCCGTTGTCGTCAAGTGCGTTGACTTCCGCACCGTGAGCGATCAGATCCTTCACAGCCGACGGCCACCCGCGCCATGCCGCGACATGCAAGGCTGTGCTGTTCTTCGCGATGTCGAAGTACGGATCGCCTTCAACATAGGTCGCATTCACATCCACACCCAGTTCGAGAAGGCAGTGTATGCCCTCGACGTTTGCATTCCCGGCAAACTCCGCCAGCAATGTTCCTCCCTCGGACAGCAGTTTCTGAACAAAGCCCAACTCACGCGAGGCCAGGTTCTGCGCCCCGTCGTGATCGCCCAACGCGCAAGCACCGATCAGCGCATCCACCCCCTGAAGATTCAGAGCAAAGCCATGCTGCTCAAACAGCCTCAGCACATCTCCGCGACCTCTACGCGCTGCCATCATGATGGCTGTTCTGCCGTCCTGGTTACTGGACACTTTAGGATTGCCACCGAAATCCATGAGCGACTCGATCATCACAATGCCGTTATCGCGCCGGATTGAGTGTTGCAGCGCGCTGTATCCCCAGATCGGCATTGCATTGGGACTGGCTCCGTGTTCAAGAACCATCCGCATGCCAACCTCATCGTGCCAGTCGGCTTTGCGCACGAGCATGGTTACCAGCGATGCGGGAGTCAGGCTTCCGCTCTCGAGCACAATCTGCATCACCCTGTTGTCGTGGCCTTCGGGCACGTGATACGGAGTCTCCTCATCATTCGGATCTGCGCCACGCTCTAGCAGCAGCCGGGTCAGTTCGGCATGCCGTGCGATTCCCGCCGCGCCATAAATAGCGCTTTCGAATGTCGGTCGCGGTGTCGGATGATCGATCATTTCGGTCCATCCCGTCTTCGCGCTCGCTCCGGCATCGAGCAGCGCCCGCGCCGTTCTCACAAACGCCTTTGAACGGCTTTCATCGATGCGCAGGTAGCGCGAGAAGCAGAGATACGTAAGCGCATCCCATCCGTGCGGACCTCCTGTTGTTGTCGCGCTCTTCGGGTCCCGTTGCAGGAGGCCACGCACCGTCGTTTCATCCGCGAGAATTGCCGCCGTGTATATGTTGCTCATTGCTACGTGTGGATAGCGCTCAAGGATCATCCCTGCATGATCCAGCGTTCCCGAGGCGTGCCATGTGTGCCGCGGTGTGCACGCAACTTCGATGAACGCCGCCACGGGATCGCTCATCGAGTCGACCGACTCGATGATACGGATCATTTCAATGTGCTTCGCGAATTTCGGCCAACTCTCAAAACCATGCTCCCGCGCAATCACCAGTTGCGCGTCGGTGAGATTCACGGCTGTCGCTGCTGCATTCGGTTCGGAGAGTTTATGAAAGCGCGGATGGTTTCGCCGCATGCGTGCGATCGCATCCGTTGCATGCAGTTCATACAGCCGCGCGAGCTCTTTGGCTTGTTTCTTGTATTGTTCGAGATTGGGAAGGGCGGGTAATTCTCGTTCAAGCATGCGAAGCTCCTTTCGTTGCGTGCCTGGGAGTCCGCATAAATCAGGCTGAAAGAAGATTCGTTGAGGTTGTCGAAATGAAGGTGGGCACGGCCCTTTCCGCGGACTGGATGCGCCCTTCGCGCTCGAATCCACAGTAAAAAATTTTGGCCATGAAGTCAATTCTGCCGAATGGAGCAATGAAAGCCGGGCGCCGCCGGTTGGGCATCATACAGAATTTACCTGTATACATACGCTATGACATACCTGCGCCGTTTCGTCATGCTCTCTCGCGCCTCTGGAGCAATTCAAGCGTCCATCGCTTTGCTGGTGCTGTTGTCGTGGGTGCATTCATCGCGAGCCTTCGCGGCGAGTCCTGACCTCCAGACTGTGCTGACGGGCTCGCGCCAGCGTATTCAGACCCTGGACTATCGCGTGACCGGGCGACTCACACGGGTGGAAGCCGATGGCAAGCGCACGAACTACAAGTTTACCGGCAAGGCTCATTGGTTTCCTGATGGTCTTCGTCTCCTAACCGTGATCTCGGGGCCGTCCTCAGTGAAGACAAGCATTCTGCTCCACATGAGCGTGAGTGGGCACTTGACCATTGAGGCGCTACTTCCCGGCGAGAAGGCCGCCAGCGTGTTGCCATTCGAACGTTGGAACGACCCACTAATGGGAACAGACTTCTCCTATGAAGACATGGTAGAAAACCAGTTCTTCTGGGAGAACCAGGAGCTCCTGGCGCCGGAGAAATACGGCGCACGGGATTGCTTTGTGCTTAAGAGCACCCCCGGTCCTCAGGACCGGACTCACTATGATTCGGTGACATCGTGCATTGACCGCAACATTTTGTTCCCTGTGCATGTGGTGAAGACGCTTCACGGGACGGGACAGCAGAAGGAATTCGTTTACTATGGCCTGCGGCAGATCGATGGCGCCTGGTCTGCGTCACAAGTGGAGGCAAAGCTATCTGGCAAGCCCGGCTCCTCGATGATGGTAATCGAAGGGGGCTCGGGAAAGGCGAAGCTTGGACTCAAGGACTTTGATATCAGCCAATCCGGCGCTCAAGGAAAGAAGTGAATTAGGGCCTGTTAACAGGCCCTAGTCTGCGTTGACGTCAAAAGGCTTGCGGGCAACGAAGAGGCCGCAGACAAAATTACCAGAGGAGTAACCCGCGCGCATGGCCTGGAATGCTTTCAGGTTAGTCACAAGATGCCTTCCCATTTTTGCGGCAAGGGCCCAAAAGGATTTGTCGCGGATCATATCCACACCGAGATCCCATGATTTCGCGCACTGACGTGACAAGTCCTGCCTGTGGACGATTTGCAGGCCGCTGGCAAGGAGATGGGATTCGTAGTCGTCCATAGTTTCGAGTTCAACATACATTCCGCGCTCGATGGGTTCGATAAACCTGCGTGTTTGCGCAGTCGAAAGATCTGCTCTCTTGAACCAGTCCGTGAGCGCAAAGGTTCCACCCGGTTTCAGAAACCGTGCAGCATTGGCGAAGAAACTCCGATGATCGTGATAGTGGGAGATGGACTCGACGGACCAAAGAAGATCAAACGGCAAGGGGAAATCGAGAGCTTCGGCGTCCATCAAAAGGAAACGCACGTCCAACTGAGCAGCAACTGCCGCCTTCCTGGCCATTTCCACCTGCACTGGGGAGATAGTGATACCCGTTGCCGACGCCTGGTACTTCCGTGCCAAGTAAAGGCTGCACCCCCCGAAGCCACAACCAATATCGAGCACTGCGGAGCCGGTCTGGACATTCGCTAACTCGGCGAGGTGCTCCATGAGTTGGAGCTGCGCAAGTTCTTTCGATTCGTCGCCGCGAATCCAATAACCATGATGTATGTGTTCACCCCAAAGCGATTGGTAGTAAGGGCTGACGAAATCATAATGCTCGACAATTTTTCGTTTGTCGTTGGGCCGCGGCAACGTGGCCGACTGCTTGCGGAATGGCGCGGTGCTCATAGCTATTGTGCTTGAATGACCTAGTAGAAAGTGGCAACAGGTCGAGGATACACCAAAACAGTTGGTGGCTCTCCGAAATATCGAAGCAGATAACTTGGTATGCTCGGGGCTGCTGCTCGCCAATGATATCCCTCCATACGGGCAATGTTGACTTGCTTTCGCAGTGCGACCTTACTAATATGTCCGCGTGGGTGCTTAAACCGGATCGTGGCGCACGGTACTGAGATGGAAATTCATAATCCCGAGACAGGCGCCGCCTCTCTGGTGATGAACCTAGGGGCCAGATCCAAGCCCCTATTTTTGTTTCGGTGGTTGGCAGTCCCCATAGGGCTGGCAAGCATGGCTGCCGCATTGCCCGTAGCCGCGCTTTCCTTCGGATGCTATGGCGCGGCCATGCTCCTCAAGAGGGTTCGTCCGTTATGCGACGCGTATGAATTCCTCTCCGGGGCGTACGACCGGGTCCTCGATCGGCTCGGCCGAGAAGTTCTGCAGGACCCGCGAGACACCCCCGCGCTGCGACTGATGGTCTCCCTTACCCTTACGGCCGTGCCAATTTTCGCGATCCAACTCGTTCTAGGGAAACCTCGACTGCTGCTCGTGATCGCTTTCTATCTTTCTCTTTACGGTCTCAGGTTCCAGCGGTTTGTGAGGATGTTCAGCGCCAGCCACCTGGAGGCGCACCGGCGCCACGGATTCTTTTCTGGGAAATACGAGAAAGTCTTCGGGCGCTACCTCGAATTCTTCCTCGGGTATTTATATGGGAACGCACCGGAACTAGGTCGGACGGCTCATGTGTGTCTTCACCACAGAGAGAACAGCGGACCCGACGACACTCGCAACAACATGGGCTACGATCGAACCAGCCGACTCGATTTCGTCTGGTATCTCGCGGACAACATTTGGACGGTGCTGGGGATTGCTCCCCACGCCTATTTTCGAGCGAGAGGCGATGAAAAGAACCAAAGACGCATGCTCTGGGGCATGGCGCGCTACTATGCTTACTTCGCGGCTATCTTTATTTACGACTGGAGAATTGGAACGCTATTCGCCCTGGTTCCTCTTCTTTGCATGAATTTCATCAACGCAATCACCGCATGGGTCCAGCACGCATTTTGTGATCCAGAGCGGCCTAAGGATTATTTTGCGAATGCGGTGACGGTTGTGGACGAGGTGAATTTCTTGAACGAAGGGTACCACCTCTGCCATCACCACCGTGCCAGCCTTCACTGGACCGAGATGCCCGTCCATTTCGAGCGGCTTCGCGACAGGATGAGAGAGTCCGGCTCATTGGTCTTCCGGGACTTGGATTTTCTGGGACTTTTCCTCGAGTTGACGCTGTTTCGCAGAATGGATGTGCTTGCCGAGAAACTTGTCCCTTGGGAGCCCATGAATCACGAACAGAAATTGGCTTTGTTGATGAAGAGGACCAGCCTCAGGACTTCTGACTAGGGCTGTTAACAGGCCCTAAATCGAATCGCTTCATGGGCTGTTGAGAGGTCCTGTGCGGACACCTGAGCGTGTATTTTCAGGGACAACGATGGTGGTGTTCGCCGTCATGGGAGGAGCTCCTTTTCAGACGTTACGGGGGCCCCGTATAAGCCAAAAGGCCACCAATTCCAGTCGCCGGCAAGTTGCAATAGAGCCGGCCCAACAACCATCCGTACGACTGTAGCATCAATGAACACCGCCACGGCGAGCGTAAAGCCCAGCATCTGGACGACCAGAAAGCTTCCCACGGTGAATGCAATAAAAACGGCAATCATAATTGAAGCGGCGCTCGTGATGAGCCCAGCCGTCCGCGCCAGGCCCTCGACCACTGCTGATCTCTCGGATAAACCGCGCCGCCGCTCTTCAAGGACTCGGGCGACCAGGAAGACTTCATAGTCCATGCTCAATCCGAAGACGATGGCAAACGAGAGAATCGGCACGATCGGGAATACGGTGTGGGTCGGTCCGTCGAGACCAAACAGTCTGCCACCGTGGCCTTCCTGAAAAACGAGAACTAACGCACCGAATGAGGCACCGACTGAGATCAGATTGAGCAGAATTGCTTTGACAGCCGCAAATAAAGAACGTAGTCCGATCAGGAGCGCCAGCAAGCTGCCCAATACGACGCCAACGATCACCTTCGGCAAGCGTTCCTTCGCTACAGAATCATAATCTGCATTGAGCGCGGGAATACCGCCAACCCGCAGCACGGCGCCGGAAACGCCGGTTAACGCCGCAACATCGGAGGAACGCACCTCTCGCACCCATCGAATCAGTTCGGTGGGAGAAAGATGGGTTGGCAGCAATTCAATCAAGGTAGCTTGCCCATCGCTGCGCAGAAAGCCCTTGCGGATTGGCTCGGGCACTTGGTCAACAGCATCCGGAGTATCAGACATTCCCGTGAGGGTCGGAAGAGATAAGACCTCTTCCGCTCTGGGATCGCTCTGGAAGTGCTTCGTCAAGCGACTGACGGCAAGCCAGCCAGCTGGCGAGAGCGGCGGAGACTGCGGCGGCAACTCCAGGACCACTCGGAGGGATTGCACAATACCCGACCGCCCCATGCTTTGAAGGGTGTGCAGGGCCTTCACCGACTCGGCAGCGGCCGGGAGCGAGTCACGGTCAGGAACCCCGGAAGTGATTCTGCGTGCCTGGAATGCAAGGACCAATAGGGGAATCCCGGCGACAAGCAGAGCTGTCCAAGGCCGACGGGTTACGATGTTGCCCCACCGCGCCCACCGCTCACTCGCCGCGCATAAGCTGTCCCGCGTTTTGAATCGTCTGGCTGGAAGACGCAATCTGGCGGCATCGACGCGATGCCCTAGCAGACCAAGCACCCAAGGCAGAATGAACGTACACAGCATGACGCTCAAAACGGTTACCAGCAGGCCAGCTATCCCGATGGAGCGCAGTTCGCTGATGGGCACAATCAGCAGCGCTGAAAATCCGATTGCAACTGTCGTCGCCGAGACGATCAGCGTCCCTCCCGCTTGCACGGCGGCAACATCGGCAGCACAGCCGGGATCATATCCGTCGGCCAATGCTTCGCGAAACCGGCTCACCATCAGCAATGCATAGTCGATGCCCAAGCCAAGGCCGAGCATCGTCGCCAGATTCTGCACCAGAATCGACAGATGCAGGCGATGCGCGAGCAGCGCAGCCGCACCCATCGCCATCGAGATTGAGAGTACTCCAACTCCCATCGGCAATAGCCCGGCCACAAGACTGCCGAAAGCCAGCAACAGCAG
>JBAVYX010000420.1:0-40598 GCA_049588475.1 Silvibacterium sp.
ATTTCACCTCTTCTTCAGGCGAACCGCGCTTCGCCGATCGAATTCATCCCGCCAATAACCTCCACATTCGTCATCAGATAGGGAGTTTGCGCGCGTTACGAGGCAATCATATCCGAATGCGCCCGAATCATTTAAGCCGGGCGAATCTCAGGTTCGGCAGAAATTTAAAAGGGCACCCTCGTCGCGGATGCCCTTTTCGGTTTTCGCCTTGCGCTCTAACTACGGGAGGTAATAGCGGAAGGAGGTTTCGATGACGTTGTCGATGCCGCTTGGGGCTCCGCCAAGGCCTGACCAGGTGCCGCGATTGAAGTAGCTGTACTGCAGGCCATAGCGCAGACGGCCCTTGGGTCCACGGTAGAAGTCATACCAGGTGCCGATGGTGGCTTCCTGCACGGCCTTGGTCTGGGCCGGGCAGCCTGCTGGGCTAGCTGGAGAGAAACCGGCTGTCGGAGTCGCACCGGGTACCGGCTCGATGAAGCAGGGGGCATTGTTGAGCAACGGCGAACCGTAACCCGAGGTGCCGGTGCCGTTCAGGAAGTAGCGACGGCCAGCATAGTCTACGCCATAGTAGGAGTAGATATCCAGCCGCGGAGTAGCATGCGCTTCGAAACCGCCCATGGTTGAGAAGCCGTGGAGCAGAGCGAGCTGCGCGTCCGGGCGCAGAGTCATATCCGACAAGGTGCTGGAGCCGTAACGCCCGATGCCGTTGCCCCACAAGCCCTTGGCAATGAGTTCGAGGTGCTTCTGGAGGGTTGGATAGCGTATGCTGCCGCCGATGCCGCCGCCAAGTGTCGCATCGTTGTAAGCTCCAGCCGCGGTGGGGTGAGCGCCGGTGTCATTGGGGTAAACGCGATTGCGGAAGAAGCGGGCGACGCCAAAAACCTCGTAGTGTCCGCCGAATTTCGGTTCGACCGCAAGCTTGGCAACAAAGTCGGGAGCCACGTTAAAGGAGTAACTGGCGAGGTTGCCCGAAGAGGTTGCGCCGGGGGCGCCGCCACCGTTATACAAGCCGCCATTCGCACCAGGCCCGCCCAGGAAGTAGTTCGTCGGGCAAGCGCCGCCGGTCGATGCCGAGCAGCTGGGAGCCAACGCCTGCGCATTTTCGACCGAGACACCGAGCCAGAGCTCTTTTGGAATAGCGTTCCACACGACACGCGCACCGTACTGGCGTTCCCAGACGAAACCCGCCTGGTATTGTGGGTCGATGGTCAGGGGCACGGCTTCTGTGCGGTTGGTCATACCCTCGCGGGTTTCCGTGGCCAAGCTCCACTGCTGGCCGGCGGTGAAGAGTATAGGTCCACCTTCGAACTGTGCCCATAACTGGCGCTGACGAAAAACGTAGCTGTTGCTTTCGTTGTTGTTGGAGGTGACACCGACACCCAGCCAGTCAGCCTCATAGTAGCCGCGCATGGTGTAGGCATCCAGCTTGCCCTGTGCGAGCAACGCAGCGCGCGACTGGCGACCGGTGCCATAGAACTCGCCCACCTTAGCGATATTGGCATTGGACAAGGGAATCGCGTTGAACGGCGTGTTGATATCTCCGCCAGTCGCACGGTTCCGGTACACGGTTTCAGCCGCTAGGAAACTGCCGTTCGGCGACAGGGTGACACCCTTGTAATTGATCGAATCCGGACTCTCAAGGGCCTTCTTGACCTGGGCTTGCTGATCCTGAACCGTGGTCACGATGGACTGGGTGTTGGTCTTAAGATCGGAGACCGCGCCCTGCAGGCTGCTAACCGATTGAGTGTTCTCTGTAATTGCCGCTTGCTGGGATTGCGCAGCCTGCTGTGCCTGCTGGGCCGCAGCCTGGGCCGTTGCGGCAGCCTGCTGGGCCTGCTGGAGCTGGGAATCGCGATCGGCAAGCTGCTGCTTGAGGGAATTGATCTGCCCTCGCTGCGAATTCAAATCGTTGCGAAGCTCTTCGATCTGTGATTCAACCGACGGCTTAGGATCTGCCCTGCGACTAGCGGTCTTTTTCCTGGAAGTCGTGCTCGTGCTGTCCGTCGTGGTCTGGGCATAACCGGCAGATAAAGCCGATACCAGTACGAGACTCGCCAGCGCCTTCAGAGTGGTGTTCATTTGGCCTCTCATATTTTGAATTACCGTTACTAAATCAAGAACTGCGAAGTACTTGAGGTCAACGTTGCGACTGCATGCGACAACCTATGGCTTACCCATCTGGATCGGGCGCACACATTGGTTACGCTTGGGGAAAGCGGCCAAAATCCGGGGATCGCGACGCCGTAACCCGACCTTGATCGTCGCAGGCAACTGTAAAAATCCCGCGAATTTTTGATGAATAACCGGGGAAACTATTGGTCAGCAGCCTGTGCAAAACAGGCGCAATTGTCGAGGGATCAACAACCTGGGCGATTTGGGAGAGAATTGCGGGAGTTACGGCGCTCATGGGACACCGCTTTACCGCGACTCGGCAAAGCGCGAAAACCGCACTATTTCGAGCTGGGATGCGCCTCTGGGCTCTTGCCTGTGCTGATCAGGTTAGCCAGAAGACGATACGCTCCGGGCACAGCTTCGGGAAACTGCCGGTAAAGCGCATAGGCAACATAAGTATAGGTTCCCTTGCCGTAGCGCGCGCTAATCAGGCCACCATGTTGGGGGTCCTGTCCTGGGTCGTGCGTTTCGGTCGGGGTTGAATAGTGGTTGTCCCAGGATTCGAGGAAGGAGTGGCCGCGCTCCTCGACCCATCCATCGAAGTCAGCAGTGGTGATGCCATTGGGCCACTGGAAGAGCGGGCTGTCGGCAAGTGTCACGGGGGCGGTCTCGTCGACCACCCTTTCGGCGCGGCCGAGCGAATAGGGATACGGGCCGAAGCCGCCGAAGCCGCCGCTCTGATATTGCACGATGAGGTTTCCACCATTGTGCACATAATCAAGGAGGCAGTGGCTGTTCGCGGCCAGCTCGGGCCGGTTGGAGTAGGCGCGAATGCCAATGAGGATGGCGTCAAAGCGGCTTAGATCGGCAGAGGCGATCTCCGAGGCGCTCAGCAGGTGCGGGTGGATGCCCAGCTCTTCCAAAGCCTGGGGAACGTCGTCTCCTGTTCCCATGATGTAGCCAACGTTCAGATTGGGAGCTACTTTTACGTCGACTCCGCGAGCGCGGTAAGTGGCTGGGCGGTAGAGGAAATAGGGCCGAAGGCCGGGGTACCCCACGGTCTCGACACCTTCGCTGAAGACGGAGTTGCCGCTTTGCGCGGTGGCTTTGAGAGTGTAGTTCTCAGAGGCAAGCGACATGGGATGGAGGGTAAATGTGACAGGCGCGGCTTCATTGGCGCGCAGATGAAGCTGGAAGGCCGGCGGGTCGGTTGTCCAGCCAGCAGGCAGCTCAAGGCGGAGTGTGCCATTTGCAACTTCCTGCTGGCTGTTTTTCACAGAAACTGTAAGCGGAAAGCTCGTCGCGCCAAGCGGGACGATGCCGGCGGGCGAGGCGATATTTACTGACAGCTCAGGAACGACAACCAGCGGCTGGTAGAGATCGCCGTAGCCATGCTCGCGGTGCACGGTCTGCACGACTTGTCCGAGGCGTAGAGGAACGCCGTTGTAGTTGAATTCAGCCCAACCCGCGAGGGGATACGGCGCGAGCGGGCGATTGACGAGTTGCGGGTCGGAGATGTCGTAATAGGGTTGTTCGGGCGTGGGGCGTGTGAAGTAGGGCCGCGTGTACGGCGCATCGTGAGGAACGGTCACGCGATAGGCGGCATCGGCGGAGTTGCTCGACGCGACATCCATGCCGGGTGTTCCGAGACGTTCGGTCTTCCACTGCTTTTCCCCTGAAGACTCGAGCCAGGTACGGGAAAGGCGCAGCGGGCCTCCCGGGGTCCAGGGCGCGGCGCTGGTGACGTGCAGACGCACATCGAACTCGGAGCCCGGAGTGACCGTAGTTGGCGTTGCCTCGGCGGCGAAGAAGAATGGCGACGGGCGATTTGGCGTGCGGGGGATGACAAAGGCATTTACTCGGAGTCCAAGGGCCTGGGCAAGAGCGGTATTGAACTGGGCAAGCTTGATGTTGAGCTCGTGCGTGACGTTGGCCTTGTCGTCAGCCGAGAGGGCACTGGCATTGACGGCGTCGATCAGGTCCTTGGTCTTGATGTATCCGATGGCCAACTCGGGTGCGATCTTTTCGGGATTCGAGGGCAGATAGCCGAAGGTTGCTGTCATTACATGCTGGTCGATCTCTTTGAGGGCGGCGGCGAGGAAGGCGGTGTCTCCATGGGCCAAAGTGGCGATGCCGGGCAGGGAAGTGTCGATGCCGTCGAAGATGCTTTTCTCGGGGCTTGTCGTCGGGACGAGCGAGCCATAGCGGTGATAAGAGACATCGAACGGGCCGGGCAGTGGAGGATTGCCGCCACCATTTTGTGATTTCTGCTGGCTCCATCCTTCACGGGACATTTGAAGATAGGAGCGGCCGAGGATTGGATCGAAGGTACCCTCGGGGATTTCGACATCGACAGAGGGAACCTTGTCGCTCCACTGCTTGTTTACGTAGTCGTAGAAGCGAACCGGCGCCCACTTGCCGGTAGCGTAATCGAACATGCCTTTGTCGCTGATCGAAAACATGGGGACGCGGGCGTAAACCTTGAGCGGCGACCAGGGGCGCAGGCCCTGCGCAATCTGATCGGGGAAGACGGTGGGGTCGCCGGCGAGTTTGAAGACCTCCTGCGCGGCCTCTCCTGAAACCTGGTGATGACCGTGGCCGTCGGTGATGCCTCCCACGAAGACGGCGGAGATGACGAGCGGCCGGTTGAGGCGGACGGCACGGACCACGTCATAGAGAACGCGGTCGCGGCCCCATTTTTCGCGCGCTTCGTCGATGGTTTTGGAGAAGCCGTAATCGGCGACACGCGAGAAGAGCTGTTCGGTGCCGGAGTACTGGTCGGCCAGCAGCAATTCATTGGTACGGATTAGCCCTAGCGCATCGTCCTCCTCACTTGACATGGCGTTCTGTCCGCCCTCGCCGCGAGTAAGGGTGAGGATGGCGGTGCGCGCTCCGAGGCCGCGGGACTCCAGCGTGAGCATGCCGCCATCTTCGTCGTCGGGGTGGGCGACGATCATCATCAGGCTGGCCCAGGTATGCAGCTTTTTTAGCGTCTGTGCGAGGCCGTCAGCCCCGCGGTCTTCGGACAGCGTTTGCGCGTCGGGTGAAGCGGTGATCTCCGTTTGCCACGGCGTGACCTGCGCGAATAAAGGCGCGGCCAGCAGGCAAGCAAGAGTGAGAATGGCGGCATGGCGCAGATGAGCGAAAGCGGCGTCGTGCATGTAATGTCAGTGTACAATCCGGGGAGCCCGGAGTCTCTGCGCTTGGGCCAGGAATATGCAAAGACTAACTTATTGCTGCTCGTGTCAGTAACCGCACAAGCAAAGATCGGATCCCATGCCTCCTAAATCGGCACTTCTTGTGCTTCTACTTTCCTGCACCGTGCTCACTGCACGAGCTGACGACGCCTCGAAACTTGCCAAAGTGGAAGAGTTCTTCAGGGTGGCAAAGTTGGATCAACTGATGGCTCGAACACTGAAGCAGACCATGGATCAAGTGAATTCGGGAATGATGCAGCAAATGCTTGATGTGAAGTTACCTGCTGACCAGCAACAAAGGGCGGATGAACTTTCAAAGAAGGCGGCCAAAATTGTTTCGGATGCTTTGAATTGGGACAAGATCGAGCCGGAGTACGCCAAGCTCTATGCGGCAACTTACACAGAAGAGGAGATCGATGGCATTCTGGTGTTCTATAAGTCTCCCGTGGGACAGGCGATGGTTGATAAGAGTCCGACGCTCATGAAGCAATCGAGCGAAATCGTACAGGAACGGATGAAGTCCGCAATGCCAGAGCTTCAGAAGCTGATGAAGGACTATATGGCAGAAGCAAATGCAACCAAAGCGCCGGAAGACAAGCCGAAGGAATAGTTCTTCGTCGTGTCTACAAAGTGCTGTCGGCTCGACGGTCACAGCCAGAAGTCACAGCGCAGGCTGGCACTAAGCTCAGTGAGGCGACATTGTGTTCAAGCCGTCAAAGATGGTGCCGTAGTTGCTGTTTTCCGCGGCAAAGCGCAGGGGCTTCACCCTCTCGACGCAAATCTCCGCCGGGGTGGGCTGGGCCTTGAGGACTTCGATGGTCTCGGCGATGAAGTCCTTGAGCGGCATGGCGCGTGGATCAGTGTTCTGATGCTCGCCCATCAATTCGGTCTGGACGTAGGGCGGAATCAATTCGAGGACCTCGACCTTTGTGTTCTCGAGCTGATAACGAAGCGACTGCGTCCAGGAGTGGATCGCAGCCTTGGTTGCGCAGTAAGTGGGCGTGAGAGTGAGGGGAATGAATGCCAGCCCCGAGGACACCGTCATGATGGTGGAGTGCGCCTGCTTTTGAAGCAGCGGCAGCAGGGCCGCAGTTAGCCGGATAGGACCCAGCAGGTTGGTGGTAATGATAGCTTCGGCGTCGGTGAGGTTCGGGGACTTGAGGTCTTCTACGCGCATGATGCCCGCGTTTTGGATGACGACGTTCAGAGCCGGGTAGTCCTTCTCCATCTGTGCGGCGAAGTCGAGGATGCTGGCCGCGTCTTCGATATTGAGCGTGGCGGACTTCATGCCGGGGTTTGCCGCCGCCGTTTCGTCGAGAACCTGCTTGCGGCGTCCCGCGATAATCACCTGATTCCCGAGGGCCTGGAGGGCTTCTGCCAGGCCGCGTCCAATGCCGGAGCCGCCGCCGGTGATGAGGATGGTATTGCCGGTGATATTCATGGTAGTGTTCTGCCTCCTGAAAGCATATTAGGACGATTACTCTCTATTGGGAAGTAGGCACTTTTTCGTTCTATACTTACTTGAAGG
The DNA here is from genome assembly GCA_049588475.1 of Silvibacterium sp. Taxonomy (GTDB): domain Bacteria; phylum Acidobacteriota; class Terriglobia; order Terriglobales; family Acidobacteriaceae; genus Silvibacterium. The sequence goes on from JBAVYX010000420.1 coordinate 6,838, forward strand.
AGAGTGATAGTCGGTGACGAGACCGCCAGCGAAGAAAAAGACCAATAAGACGAAGCTCGCGAAGCCGGCTCCGCCTAAAGAAGTTGATCCAGCGATCGAAGCGCTGGTGCGCGAGATTATCGAGCGGGTCGCCGATAAGTGGACGATGCTCGTGCTTGAGGTTCTGGATGAGCACGGAGTCGTGCGGTTCACACGCCTGGGAGAACTTGTCGGCGGCATCAGTCAGAAGATGCTCACCAAGACGGTTCGCCAGATGGAGCGGGACGGTCTGGTCACGCGCACCGTTCATCCCGTCATCCCGCCAAGGGTGGAATATGAGCTAACCGAGCTTGGCCGCAGCCTCGGCGAGGCCTTCTGCGGAGTGTGGATCTGGGCTGAGGTGCATCGCGACGAGATCATGCGCGCGCGCAAAGCGTTCGGCGCAGATGCACCGGCCCAGAACCCAACGGTATCGTGAGATAGTCTTGTCTGCGAGCCACCACTTCGACTTGCCGCACCGACTTCGTTGACCGACTCCGCCCAGCCCGCGCCCTCCCTCGAACGCAAAGTCGGGCTGAGCAGCGCCATTTCGCTGAATATGATGAACATGATCGGCGTGGGGCCGTTCATCACGCTGCCGTTGGTGGTGGCGGCCATGGGCGGACCGCAAGCGATTCTGGGATGGGTGCTCGGTGCGCTGATTGCGATGTGCGACGGGCTGGTGTGGGCGGAGCTTGGCGCGGCCATGCCCGAGGCCGGCGGGTCGTATGCCTTTCTGCGCGAGATTTATGGGCGGCATGGCGCTGGACGGATGATTTCCTTCGTGTACATCTGGCAGCTGGGGTTCACGGCGCCGTTGTCTATTGCATCTGGATGTATCGGGCTCGCGCAGTATGCGGCTTACCTGTGGCCGGTACTGAACACTCCGGTTTTCGATGGCCATCTGCGCGTGGTGAGCCTGGTTGCAGCCGGTACGTGCATTTTTGCCGTGGCGCTGCTGTATCGCAATGTTGGCACGATTGCGCGCATGGCATGGGTGATGACAGGTGGCGTGGTGTTGACGATTGGCGCAGTGATTGTTGCAGGCGCGACGCATTTTCATCCCGCACTGCTGGCCGTGCCTCACGACGCGTTCGCGTTGAATGCTGGATTCTTTCAAGGACTTGGCGCGGCAACACTGCTGGCCACCTACGACTACTGGGGCTACTACACGGTTTGCTTTCTGGGTGGGGAAGTGCGCGAGCCAGGGCGTACGATTCCTCGCGCCGTGCTTTGGTCGATTGCGATCGTGGCCGTTTTGTATCTGTCGATGAATGTGAGCGTCTCCGGCGTGATTCCGCTGGCTGAGCTAACGCATGCAGGAGCGGCAAAGTTCGCAGTGGTTGCGGTACTGATGGAACGAACCTTTGGAGCCACTGCGGCGAAAGTGCTGGCGCTGCTGGTCATGTGGACTGCATTTGCGTCTGTGTTTTCGCTGCTGCTGGCGTATTCGCGGGCTCCCTATGCGGCCGCGGTCGATGGAAACTACTTTCGCGCATTCTCGAACCTGCATGCGCGGTACAAATTCCCAAACGTTTCATTGCTGGCGCTGGGCGCGGTTGCGACGGTGTTCTGCTTCTTCAATCTGTCGCAGGTGATCGCTGCGTTAGTGGCCATTCGGATTCTGCTGCAGTATGTGCTTCAGCAGGTGGGAGTGATAGTGCTGCGCCTGCGCCAGCCTCAGATGCGAAGGCCGTTCCGGATGTGGCTCTATCCGCTGCCCCCGCTCCTGGCGCTGGCGGGGTTTCTGTTCATCTTGTTCTCTCGCGCGGATGCATCGCGTGAAATGCTGTACGCAGCAGTGGTAGCGGCTACGGGGAGCGCGCTGTATCTGCTGCGTGCCTACCGCAGACGGGAGTGGCCTTTTGCCGCGCGTGATTACTTGTCAGATGGCAAGTGATCGCGGTACTGATCCCAGTGCGCGACGATGGTGTTGACCACGAGACGGCCGACGGCGTAGGCGGCCTCAAGAGATGGCAGATAGGCTCCATACTTGCCAACCTTTTGCTCGGCGAGGCTTTCGGTCGCGGTCAGGCCGACTGGCTGCTGATCATAGTTGCTGACGGTGCGGAGAACCAGCACGCGGTGCAGGTCCACCTTGCCGGCATGAGCGAGAAAGCTGAGCGATTGCAGCGTGCCGGTGTCCTCCATCCCGGACACGGCGAAGTTGCCTTTACCGCCGGAGTAATAATCGACCCACGCGTTCGCCCATTCATCCATTTTTTTGCCATGCCAGAACGTTGAGCCGGAAAGTTCGTCTCCTTCGCTCACAAACGGTGGGCGCTGAGCGGCAGCCTGCTCAAAGTGGGAGCGCTTTTCGCGCATGGTTTCCGTATCGGAAAGAGGAGTGTTCTTGGTAAGGTTGTAGGCCCAGTCGACAAGAGAAGCATTCAACTCATAGACCTGACCGTCTAGCGCCGTAACGGGCTGTTCATAGGGCGTCGACTTGCGCAGAGGAACGAAACCGGTCGGCCAGTTTGAGGGAATTTCGCGTGCATCGATTTCGTGGGCGATATCGCCGTCGATAATCCAGTGCGCCCAGACCGCCGAGCCCAGCGAGACATCGGCGGGGTCGCCGCCCGCGATGCCGGCAATGAGCCAGTAGGCATGGGTGAGGTCGAAGCGTGGGTCGAGGCCGAGCGCCATGATGGTTGCCGCGGCTTTCGCGGTACCGACCCCGGTGAGCACGCCAAGGACACCCTGAGCGTTCATGCGCAGGTGATGGTACCCGGCGTCAAAGGGCAGTACCCGATCGAGATGGGCGCGCTCTACCCAATACTGATACTCGCCCGGAGTATCGCCGGTGTCTTCGCCGGCTTCGTACATGGCAACGACGACCATCTTGATTGGAAGAGGTGCAGCCGGAGCCGCGTGAAGGCCGAGCGCCGAAAGACAGAGCAGCAGGCAAAGCAGGCTGCGTCGCATCTGCATGGAGTTTCCTTATGTGTGGGATGTCTCGACGAATTCAGAGTAACCCAATGCGTTGGGCAGAGAGTCGCAAAAAACACGCCAGCTACCTTTGGAGATAGCTGGCTGAAAGGATTCGGTTGAGAAGCAGCTAGAACTTGACGAGGATGGCGCCGGTAATGCGGTTCTCACTGTTCTGGAGGTCAGGCGCCCAGCCGGGCACAAATGATCCCGGCGCCCCGGTATTGCCGCCCGGAGGTGTAACGCCACCCGGTCCCGAGAAGTAAGGTACGTTGGCCGCGCGGTGGTTGTATTCGATCCTCCAGGTGATGTACTGGCTGGGCATGTAATCGAAGGTAGTCGAAACATCCCAGGCCTTGTATATATCGCCCGGATTCTCGGTAAAGTACGGCGTCCCCGAAGTTGCGGTTGCTCCATTGATTGGAGGAAGCAGAACGAGGTAACGGCCAGGATTGTTAATCTTACCGCCACCAAGAGTCATAGCGAACAGGTCTTTATCAAACCACAAGCGGTTATATGCCATAAAGCCCAGAAAGCTCTGCTTCGGTCCCTTGCTCGAATCTCCAGCGCAACTTACACCGCCCCCATGCTCGCATCCCATATCTCCGGTGAGAGAGAAGGCTCCCTTGCTCAGGAGGCCCATCGGATTGTCGTAGTACTTATACTGAACGCTATCGTCGGTGTGGTAACGAACTCGGCCGGGATTGCCAAGCGTGTCTTCGCCCAGTGCATATTGGTTCCCGAGAATAGACAGCTTCCCATTAGGACGCCACAGGATTTGTCCTCCAATGCCTGGCCGGTCGTTAAAACGCCCGTAGGATTGCCATCCATTCACAAACCAGGGTTCTATCTTCAACTTATCCGTCACGAAGATCTGGGTGCGGACGCCGGTGAAGAACCACGGCGTGTTCGACGATACATACGACGGTTGATAGGCCCAGTTATCGAAATTGTAGTAACTGAACAAGCCGACATAGGACATGAAGATTCCGGCATCTACGTTGATGCCGTGCAGTTTATTGAAGTGATAGCCTCCGTACGCCTCGGATAAGTAGCGGTACGCATCGTTAAGCATCCATTGGCCGCGTGAGTAGCTGGAATCATTGCGCGGAGTAGTTTGGGAGTATAAGCCAAACTGCGTCATCAACCTGGCGCGAACATTGTCGTAGTGGAAGTCTCCGCCCACGCCGAGTTGAGTTAATCCAACTTCGTTGGCTCGGAAAACCTCGCTCGATCCGCTGATCGTGTTGTCCTGTGGGTGGCGAAAATCATAGGTATAGTCGACGTCGGCCCTGATCTCCGGCGTGAAGAATTTTGTGTCCAGGGGGACTTCTTTCGTCCGGGGATTTCCGGTCAGCCAGGTGAAGTCTGCGAAGGCAAAAGGCTCTGCCGGTCCCGTCGGGGGAGGGGTTGTCACGGGGGCAACTTGTTGGACGGCGGCGGACTTCTCCACAAAGTGAGACGATGCCGAGGTCAGAGCCGCGGCTTCCACCGTAGCCGTTTGCTCCGCACCTAAAGTTGTCTCATTTCCTGACGCGGCAGTTCCTGCCTGATGCTTTAGCTGCTGTTCCAACTCTTCAATGCGTGCGCGCATGGCCTCCAGCTCTTTGAGTAGCGCTGCATTCGGGCCGCTGGGTGTGATGCTGCCTTCTGAGGGCTTTGCCGCAGGAGCATCGGTGTCAGCTTTGCTGGATTGACCAAAAAACAAGGGGTGAAAGAACAAGGATAGAGTGAGAAGCGTGATTATGAACCAACTCGTTTTTTTTCCGCATCTTGTGGGCCATAAACGTTGTTGCTGCATGTGGGTGCCTCCTGAAGTGTGTCGCCAAAGCTCACGATGAGCCGTTGTGCGCAGATTGAGACGCACAGGGCATGCTTTGGCAAACCTTTTAGTCTCGGAGGGGAATGATAAGCGCGCGCTAAGGAATGTATAAGTGGTTCGTAAAGGCGGCCTCGCAGTCACTAAATATTTCAACCGTTTATTCAAGTGAACTGGGGTAACTGATGGAGTCTTTACGGGCGGGGAATAGACTCAGCGTGGGTACTTAAAGCGCACTTGCACTCAAGCGGGGGTATTAAAACGATTGTGCGTAAAGTCGGCGTGCAAGGAGATGGTGAACCAGGCAGGATTTTCAGTTACTGATCCGTGCCGTGAGGTCAACATTGACAATGGATATGAATGAAACGCCTTGGCTACTTGCAGGCCAGGTGTTACTTGCCGACATTTGCGTGTGCGGGGTGGCTTGTCGTCAAGCTTGTTCGTTTCAGTTCATTGACATCCAGATCTCCGCTCTTGTTCTTAGCCAGCCTGTCGAACTCTGCTTCCATAAAATGCAGGAACTCTTGTTTGGAGATCTTGCCATCCTTGTTTGTATCCATAAGGAGCAGCAATTGCTTGCACTGATCCTCCCCGAGCGCCAGTTTATCCTGCGGCTTTGGAACGGACGCCTTTTGTGCGACCGAAGTCCTTGACGTAGCCCCGGTCGCGGCCAACACTGTGATGAGCAAAATGACCCGAACGATGTTCGTTAAGCGCAACATAAGTAGCTCCATTAGCTCTGGGGGAAGTTATAGCCGGATTTCCACCCTGGTTGCCCCGGCATGGCGCGATTATAGCGCCGGTCACGGCTGTTTTCGCGGGTAATTCAAGTTGCGTAGTAACTTAATAGATTTTTTTTATGCTTTTGTTACGGGGCAGGCGCGGTCGATTTTATCGATGAGTCCGAGGCCGCAAGAACTCTTCTGCACTCTCTTTAGAACTTGCGCGAATGCTCTTTTGCCCAGCGCTCGACCACCACTTTTTTTTCGGTATAAAACTCGACCGAATCGCGGCCTTGCGCGTGCATGATGCCGAAGAAGCTGTCCTTCCAGCCGCTGAAAGGGAAGTACGCCATGGGAGCGGCAACGCCGATATTAATGCCGATGTTTCCGGCAGGAGCCTCATAGCGAAAACGGCGTGCAGCGGAGCCGTTTGAAGTGAAGAGCGACGCCTGGTTACCGTAAGTGCTGTGCTCGAGAAAGGCCAGCGCTTCATCGAGATCGTTCGCGTGCACAAGGCTTAGCACTGGGCCGAAGATTTCTGTATCTGCAACCTCACTGGTGGCGGGGAGCCCATCCAGAATCGTCGGCTTTACGAAGCTGCCTTGCTCATAGCCGGAGATATTCGCACCCCGGCCATCGAGCACGACCTTGGCGCCTTCGTCTTTACCGCGAGCTATCAGTGACTCGATGCGCGACTTGCTCTGGGAACTGATGACAGGCCCCATCTGCACGCCTTCATCCAGACCGTTGCCAACGTTCAGTTTGGCCGCCGCGGCGGCAATCGCGTCGCGAAAATTGTGCTGTGCTGCGCCGACGGTGACCGCTACCGAGACGGCGAGGCAGCGCTGGCCGGCGCAGCCGAAGGCGCTGTCACTGATGATCTGCGTTGCCATTTCCATATCCGCATCCGGCAATACGATCACGTGATTCTTCGCGCCGCCCTGGCACTGTGCGCGCTTGCCGTTCGCGCCGGCGCGGGCATAGACGGCGCGCGCTGCAGGAGTCGATCCGACAAAGCTCACGGCGCGCACTTTAGGATGGTCGACGAGCGTCTCCGCCGCGGCTCGTCCCCCGTTGACGAGATTAACGACACCCCTTGGCAGGCCGGTTTTCTCGAGAATGGCAAATACCTTCTGCATAGTAAGCGGGACGCGCTCGGAGGGTTTCAGCACCAGCGTGTTTCCGGTGGCGATGGCATAGGGCAGGAACCAGAAAGGAGTCATGCCGGGAAAGTTCGACGGCGTGATGATAGCGACCACTCCGAGCGGCTGGCGAATCATGATCTCATCGATGCCGCGAGCAACGTCTTCGAGGTTGTAACCCTGCATCATCATTGGAATACCGCAAGCCACCTCGACGTTTTCGATCGTCCGCCGCATTTCGGCCCGGGCCTCAACGAAGGTCTTTCCGTTTTCGCGCGTGATGGTGCGGCTGACGTCGTCGATATGCTCTTCGAGCAACTGCTTCAGCTTGAAGAGCGGCTGGATGCGGTCCTCCGGAGGGGTTCTGCGCCACGCAGAGAAGGCGGCTGAGGCGGCCTCAACCGCAGCATTCACCTCATCTGGGCCTGATAGGGGCACGCGGGCAAGCACCTCGCCAGTCGCAGGGTTGGGAACGTCCAGCCACTCGGTTGCCGTGGACTCAATCCACTGGCCATTGACGAATTGAGGCAATTGAAGGGAACTTGCGATGGTTGCGCTCATTGTGGACTCCCGATCTGCTGGTGCAGAATGACTCGCGAAAATAATAGCTTATAGATAATGATGCAACGCTACCGGGCATCTGCGCCCTGGGGCCGTTGCGTTCACGGCAATTTGCAGCACTCCTCCTTCTTTGGCGGTTCGTTGTTGCTGGCGTCGAGCGCAACCTTCCAGGAACCATCGGGCTGCTTCTTCCAGACTGTCATATAACGGCCGGTGGTCACCTTCGGCGTCCCGTCGCGATCCTTCGAGCGGCCCTCGTAGTGTCCCCAGGTGAAACCCATGTCGCCGCCCGGGCCCATGCGGCCTCCTTCAGGCGTCCAGGTGAGTTGATAATCGGCGGCCGACCAGGTGGTATCCGCGGCGATCGCGGCATAACCTATAACTGCAGCCTGGCCGTTCGACAGCGTTACGGCATCGTCAGCAAACCATCTCGCGAATGCGGCTCCGCCTCCCTTTGCCGTATCGGCGGCAAACTTTGCTTCGAGATCGAAAAGGAAGGCGACGCCGGTTGAGTAAGACGGATTGCTGAGCGGATTAGCGCCGAGTGCAGGCTTCAGGGGATCGAGTTGCGCTTGCGCGACCCGAGACATGGAACAAACAAGCAGCAAGCAAGGGAAGAGAAGGACAAAGCGTCGCATTGTCGATGAAGCCTCCGGGTAGTTGCAGATAGGGATCGCAGGTCGAAACCGCGAATTGAGACCGCCTGAAGCATAATGCTAGCAGCGAGATGGTATTGAGCGCACACAAGCGCGGCATAACGGTTTGGATCGCATGCGGAGTCGCAATCTACGCCGCAGGTGTGGCAGTCGCCGCAACCGGATCTCCGCGCGCAGGTATGGTCTTGCGTGTGGCGGGACTCTTCCTACTTGCAGGTGCAGCGGCGCGAAGGCGTTCGCTGACCGGCTGGATATTTCTCGGAATGCTGGCTGGGGTTGAGCTTGGCATCGACGCGCCGCAGGCTGCGATCTCGATACGCGTATTGAGCGATATTTTTCTGCGGCTGATTAAGATGATCGTAGCTCCGCTGATCTTTGGCACGCTGGTCACCGGCATCGCGAGTCATGGAGAGCTTCGCCGGGTGGGTCGCCTTGGTTTAAAGTCGCTCATCTATTTCGAGGTGTTGACCACGATTGCGCTGGTGATCGGCCTGGTGGCGATTAACCTTTCAAAGGCCGGTGTCGGACTCAATACGGCCAATGTCACGCATACCGTCGTCGCTGTCACTGCGCAAGTGCAACCAGCAGGGGAGCAGCCGGCACTTTCGTGGCAGCAGTTCCTGGTGCGGATTTTTCCGGAGAACATCGCCAAATCAGTCGCAGACAACCAGATCCTGCAGGTTGCGGTCTTCGCCGTTTTTTTTGGATTGGCGCTCGGGCGACTGAGTGAAACCAAACGCGCGCCTATGTTGCGTTTTTGCGAGTCGCTGACCGAGACGATGTTCGCCGTCACCAACCTGGTGATGTACTTCGCGCCCGTCGGAGTAGGCGCCGCACTCGCTTATACTGTTGCGCATTCCGGCCTGGGCATCATGCTGAGTCTGGGCAAGCTGCTCATTACGCACTATGTCGCGCTCATCGCTTTTGCCCTGTTTGGCATGCTTCCGGCGGCGCTGCTGGCGCGGATTCCGGTACGTGAATTCTTACGCGCGGTCGCCGAACCGGCGACGATTGCCTTTGCCACCAGCACCTCGGAAGCAGCGCTGCCTCGGGCCATCGAATCGATGGAAGCCTTCGGCGTGCCGCGAAACATTGTAGGATTCGTCATCCCCACCGGGTATAGCTTCAACCTTGCCGGATCGGCGCTCTATCTTTCGCTCGGCTCGATGTTCGTGGCCCAGGCAGCGGGGATTCACATGAGCGTGACGCGGCAGATCGTGATGCTGGGCACGCTCATGCTCACCAGCAAAGGCGTCGCCGGAGTTCCGCGGGCGGTGCTGGTGGTCCTGCTCGCGACGGCTTCGATTTTTGGATTGCCCGAAGAGCCGATTTTCGTCCTGCTGGGAATCGACGCCCTGATGGATATGGGACGGACAACGGTAAATGTGGTGGGAAACTGTCTTGCTTCCGCAGTGGTTGCACGGTGGGAGGGAGAGTTTCGGACAGAAGTCCCGTCGCCTGAGACGGTTGCGGCACTGAGCGACTGAAGGCCGCTGAGAATTCTCCCGCTGCACACGTTTCGCGAATTGGTATACTACGTTCCAGAAGAATGACCGCGCCTGCGGTAAAGAGGCCCCGAAAGCGGGGTCTTTTTTGATATCGGGCAACACGGTCGCGCCGGCCGGGTTTAATCAGGACGGGCATCTTCAGTTCATTCATGGGCAAACTACTCGACACCATCCACTCTCCCGCAGATATCAACAAGTTTTCGATCCCTCAGCTTGAAACCCTCGCACAGGAGATCCGCGAGCGGCTGATTCTTACCCTCTCCAAGACTGGCGGGCACCTGGGTCCAAATCTCGGCGTAGTCGAGCTGACGCTCGCCATGCATTATGTCTTCAATACCCCGACCGACAAGTTCGTCTTTGACGTAAGCCACCAGGCCTACGTCCACAAGCTGCTCACCGGGCGTCGCGAGCGCTTTGAGACGATACGCCAGCCGGGTGGATTGAACGGCTTCATGCTGCGCACCGAAAGCGAACACGATGCCTATGGGGCGGGCCACGCGGGTACAGCGCTCTCTGCCGCGCTGGGCATGGCCGTGGCGCGCGATCTGGCGGGTGGCAGCGAGCACGTGGTTGCTCTGGCCGGCGATGCGGCTTTTACGAATGGGATCTCTTTCGAGGCATTGAACAATATTGCCGATCAAACAAAGCGGTTGATTGTTGTACTGAATGACAACGAGTGGTCAATCGACCGCAACGTCGGGGCCATCGCAAGGTACCTGCACAAGATCGTGACCAACGAGCATGTCTCGCATCTACACGAAAGCGCCGCGCGGTTGCTCGAGCGGATTGGCGGCAAGAAGGCGATCAGCGTCGTGCGCCGGGCGGAAGAAGCAGCCAAGGGCCTGTTGTGGCCGTCGGTATTCTTTGAGGAATTCGGCCTCACTTACTATGGCCCGCTCGATGGCCACAATATCGGCCTGCTGGTCGAGACATTCAAATTCCTCAAGCAGCAGGATAAGCCAGTCCTCCTACACGCCATCACGCAAAAAGGCCGCGGATTCCAGCCGGCGCTCGACAAACAAAAGAAATTTCACGGACTCGGACCCTACGATCCGGAAACGGGGGAGACAAAACCGGTCGGACAACGCACCTATTCGGAGGTTTTTGCCGACACACTCGTGAAGCTTGCGAACAAGAACGATAAGCTCGTGGCAATCACCGGCGCGATGCCCAACGGCACGGCTCTCGATCTCTTTCGTCCGCACCATCCGAAAAAGTACTTCGACGTCGGCATTGCCGAGGAGCACGCGGTGATCTTTGCCGCAGGCATGGCGACACGCGGCTACAAGCCCTTCTGCGCAATTTACTCGACATTTTTACAGCGGGCCTTCGATCCGATCGTCCACGATGTCTGCCTGCAGAACCTGCCGGTGGTCTTCTGCATGGATCGTGGCGGGCTGAGCGGCGACGATGGCGCCACGCATCACGGCCTCTTCGACATCAGCTATCTGCGCGGGATTCCCAACATCGTCCACATGGACCCCAAGGACGAAGACGAGTTGGCGGACATGCTCTACACCGCCATGCTGCATGACGGCCCGGCGGCGGTGCGCTACCCGCGCGGAACGGGCCCCGGATCAGTGGTAAAGGAGTATCCGATTGCGCTTCCGATTGGCAAGGCAGAGGTCATCCGTGACGGCGATGAGTTTGCGATCTTTGGCCTGGGCGCTCTCTTGCCCATGGCCAATGGGCTGGCTGACGTGCTAGAGCGCCAAGGCCATTCCGCAGCCGTCATCAATCCGCGATTTGTAAAGCCTCTGGATCGGGACTTACTCGCCTCCTACGCAAGGCACGTAACCGCCATCGTTACATTTGAGGACCACGTGCTCATGGGAGGCTTCGGTAGCGTGGTTCTTGAGACGCTTAGCGAGATGGGCTTCGCTACCCCGGTGATTCGCATCGGCTGGCCGGACCGCTTTATCGAGCATGGCAAGGTCGAACAGTTGCGCGCCCGCCACGGCATCAGCGTAGAGGCGGCGATGGAGAAACTCGCTCCCTATCTGAAGCGCGGCATCCTTCAGCGACTAGTCGCTCGCTAGGCGCGGCCCCCGTCACGGCCGGAAGTTTGTCAAATGCCTCATTGGTCGGTCCAAATGCGGTGAACGGGCCGGTTCCTTCCGGGGTTTCCACCCGTCCGGCAGTTTTGACTGCGGCTACCAGCGTGGTGTGATCCTTGGAGTTCCCGCGTTTTCGACGATGTTCTTTGTGGGATACATCTCGGTCCCGCCCACCATGGGTTCCTTTAGTGCGTGCACGCCAAACCCGCAAATCCGAGAACCAGCGTCAACATAATAATCACCTAAAACTTCTTCATGCGAAGAGCTCCTTTCCCAATGCAGTTTTGCACTTCGGGTGTAGTACGCCTCGAAGTTTGCGAATGAATGGATGTTTGGATGACGGGCTTTCAGTCGACCCGTTTGTGATAATGAAGAATTCACGCAGAATGTTGATTCGCCCGTAACGTGGTCCAAAGCGGTTATCCTGTAATCAATTCCCACTCGCTTGCCGAACCTCAAACCACAGAGGCAGACGAGCGGGGAAGTTTACCCACGATGCCCACTCCGGCCACGGTTCAAAAGCACGCGCCCGTTTCAGCCAGCGAAAAATGGGTCATCGCTATCGGTCTCATCAAGCTGGTTAAGGCAGCCCTCTTCATCCTGCTGGGCATCGGAGCCATCAAGCTTCTGCACCGCGACCTGGTGGACGTAGTGACGCACTTCATCATCGGCCTGCGTTTCGATCCCGAAGGCCGCTTCGTCAACCTTATTCTGGAAAAGGTTGCGCTGATCAATCCGCACCGGCTCAAATTGATCAGCTTCGCGATCTTCGCCTACGCAGCGCTCGACATCATTGAAGGCACTGGGTTAGTGCTCAGAAAGACCTGGGCGGAATACGTGACGCTGATCCTGACCGCGTCCTTTTTGCCATGGGAGATGTTTGAAATCTTCCATCATGTCACGTGGCTCAAGATCGTACTCACGCTGCTCAATATTGCCGTTGTCGTTTACCTAGCCTTTTATGTTCAAATGACGGTACGCCAGCGAAGGGAACGCGAGGGGCCATAGCCCGGCGAAAATGCAGCTTGTATTATCGCCAAATTTTCGCTTTACCTTGAGTTCTTCGATCTGGCAAGGGCCTTCTTGAAGTCGGGAATCACATCCGGCAACACTGTATGTTGTGCTTGTGTACAATTTGCCGCACAATAGGTTGGTGTTTCCACAGGACATCCACCAACCCCCTCTAAATCCTTTGATTTAGCCCCAAAATCTCTTATTTTTCCGCTTGGACACGGCCTGTTCCTGCGCTACGATTGTGGACGAAAGCGGTCAAAAAGGGTCCAAAAGGGAGTCATGGTCTTGCTTTTGGGTCAACAAGAGCTCGGTTGGGCAGGGCGCGGCAGAATGGGAAACCCTCAGACCGGGTTTGACCGAAATGGGAAACGATGTTTCGTGGAAATCACCCAACCCGGGTTGATGAGAAAGGGAGGCTCAAGCTCCCGGCCGACTTCAAACGCGTGGTTGAGGAAAAGTACGGAACGCAGTTCTACATCACCAGCAGAGATGGCAAGGATGCCGAAATTTATCCGATGCAGGAATGGGAAAAGATCGAGCAGAAATTGGCTGAAATTCCCAGCTTCAATCCTGCAAAGAAGAAGTTGTTGAACTACGTGAACTACTACGGCCAGACGACCGAGATAGATGCGCAGGGACGGGTGCTATTGCCGCAGATTCTGCGTGAGAAGACGAATACGTTGGGCGATGTGTTGGTGTTTGGCATGCAGACGTACCTGAAAGTCACGAATCGCGAGGCTTTCGTCGCGAACATGGAACTGAACCCGATGACTGAGCAAGACGAGCGGGAGCTGGAGAATTTCAAGCTGTAATCAACCCCCCAGGGGGAGCACATGAGCGAGCGTGAACGGCATGTGCCAGTTCTTTTACAACAAGCGATCCGATATCTGAATGTGCGACAGGGTGGTACCTATGTAGACGCCACTCTGGGACTCGCAGGACATTCGAGCGCAATTGCGCGGGAGCTGGGTCCGCAAGGCAAACTAATGGCCTTCGACCGCGATCCCGAAGCAATGGCTATTGCCAGGCAGCGACTTGACGCGTTGCGCGAGGAGCTGGGAGCGGCAATGCCCGAGGTCATCCTGCATGACGTGGAGTTTTCCGAGGCAGGCGAACGGTTGCTACCTGCGAGTGTAGATGGATTGCTGGCCGACTTTGGAGCCAGCTCCATGCACTTCGACGATGCGCACAGAGGATTTAGTTTTCAGGTGGACGGGCCTTTGGATATGAGGATGAATCCTCGTCAGGGCGCGACTGCCGAACAAGTGGTAAACCAGGCCGGCGAAAAAGAGCTCGCCGACCTGATTTACGAATTCGGAGAGGAAAGGAGGTCGCGGAGAATCGCCAGAGCCATTGTCAGGGCCCGGCCGATTACGACGACGGCACAACTTGCCAGAATAGTAGCGGCCGCGGCCCCGTCGATGAAACAAAAGGGAGCCCGGCATTTTCTGCATCCCGCAACGCGGACCTTTCAGGCTCTCCGAATTTATGTGAATGCCGAGTTGGACGAGATCGAGGCGCTGCTCAAAGCAGCACCAGGGCTATTGAAGCCTGGAGGGCGGCTGGTGGTCATCAGCTTCCACTCTCTCGAAGACCGGCTGGCAAAAGATGCGCTGCGCGCAGGCGCGCAGCAAGGGATTTATGAAGTACTGACGCGGAAGCCGGTAACGGCCGACGTCGAGGAAACGGATCGCAACCCGCGTTCCCGCAGTGCGAAGCTGAGGGCCGCGGAAAGGCAGGGTACAGGGATTAGGGGATAGGGTGTAGAAAACCGGACATGGCTACACCCTACACCCAATCCCTACACCGTAAACAAATCGGGCCGGGGTCGTCCCACCGCATCAAATGGCGAAAGTAAATCAAGACGAACCTCGTAATCTTCCCTCCTGTAATTAGCGACCCAGGCCCGGTCGTTAGAGGGAAAGAGAAAGTTATGGGACAGCAGTAGCGGTAAGGGAGAAGAAGCATGGCGACACAGGCAATCGCGGTACCGAACAGCATAGGCCGCAACAGCTATGACCGGATCGTGGAACGCAACCAATCGCTGCTGGCGGCGCAGCAGCGCGCGCGGCGCGGACCCACACCCGAAGTCTTCTTCGTTAAGCGTTTCGACAATTCGCGCCTCGTAAAGGCCGCCGATCCGGAGCGCGTCAAGGAGATGCGCATCTTCGCCTGCGCTATGGCGCTGCTCTTCGGTCTCATCATGATGTATGGTTGGCAGCACCTCAGCTCCATCGAGTACGGCTACCGCATCGAAGCCGAGAAGCAGCAGCTTCAGCAACTGGAAGAACAGAATCGCCAGCTTCGGCTCACCGAAGCACAGCTGGACGATCCTGCGCGCATCGATCAGATGGCGCGCCAGCTAGGGCTGGCGGCTCCACGGCCGGGTCAAGTTGTTCGTCCCGATGCATCCGTCGAACCGAATGCTCCGGTGCTGGCTGAGGCCACGCCCGTGCTTCCAGCAATCCGCTGATCTATGAACGTTTAATCTATTAACGTTTTTCGGGAGGGGAGCTCGTCGCCGCAGTGAAGAGTCTTTCATTTTCTCCCGCCATCCCCTCGTCGCTTTCTAAGACCGGCGTGGTCACACCCATGCGCCGCATGCGCATGCTCAACATCCTTGCCTTTTTTCTCCTTTGGGCCGTTGTGATTGGGGGACGCCTCGCTTGGCTGCAGATCATCCGTCACCAGGAATTTGTGGAGCGTGCTGCAAAGCAGCAGCAGCGCGGCTTTGAGGTGGCCCCGCGCCGCGGCGTTCTCTACGATCGCAATCTGCACGAGTTGGCAATGACGGTGCTGGTGGATTCGATTTATGCCGTGCCATCTGAGATCGGCGCGGATCGCCCACAGACCGCCGCCGCGCTCGCGAAAGTCGTTCACACCGATCCAACCGACAGCTTCACCTCTGAGCAGCAGATTCTTGCTCGCCTGACGGCCTCACGCAATTTCGCCTGGGTCGCTCGCAAGCAGGACGCGGGGACAATCGACAAAGTGAAAGCCCTGAACCTAAAGGGCATCTACGTTCAAAAAGAATTCAAGCGCTTCTATCCCGATAACCAGATCGCCGCGCAGGTGCTGGGCTACGTCGGCATCGACGACAACGGATTGGGCGGTCTCGAGCAGAATTTTGACGAAGACCTGCATGGCACGCCCGGCCGCATGTTAACCGCTCTCGATGCGCGGAGGCACGTTCTGGGCAGTCAAGAGAGTGAGCCGCTTCCGGGCGAAAATCTGGTTCTCAGCATCGACGAGAATATTCAGTTCATGGCCGAGCAGGCCCTGGACCTCAACATGGAGCGGACGCACGCACAATACGGCACGGTCGTGGTCCAGGATCCACACACTGGGCAGATTCTTGCACTTGCTGTTCGGCCCACATTCAATCCGAATGATTTTCGCCATGCCACCACAGATCTGCTGAAAAATCACGCCGTGAGTGATGTCTACGAGCCCGGCTCCACATTCAAGCCGGTGACCTATGCGGCAGCGCTGGAAGAAAAAGCGATTACTCCAGACAGCATGGTGGATTGCGGCGGCGGCCAGCTCTATGTCGCCGGCCACACGGTACACGATGCTCCCGGCGAGCATTTTGGGCTGCTTCCTGCATGGAAGGCCCTTGCGGTTTCAAGCAACGTCTGTGCTATCCGTGTGGGCGAACGCGTAGGGCCCGAGCACCTCTACAAATACATCCGCGCCTTTGGGTTTGGTGACCGCTCCGGCATCGAACTCCCCGCCGAAACGAGAGGATTGCTGGAGCCATTGAAGCACTGGGGGCCAGCCTCGATGGGCGCCATCCCCATGGGCCAGGAAATTGCTGTTACTCCCATTCAGATCGCCACCATGGTTTCAACCATTGCCAATGGTGGGGTCTACCTGCCCCCCCACATTTTGCTGGAGAGCACGGAGTTGGCGAAGGGCGATCCCAAGCTGAAGCCCGTGGTCTTTCATCCTGAGAACGGTTTGCCCGACCCATTGCCCCAAGGCGGAAACCGCGTGATTTCTGAACTGACTGCGGCTCAGATGCGGAAGATGATGGAAGAAGTGGTGCTCATCGGCACCGCGCACGAGGCCGTTCATTTGAATGGCTACAGCGCGTCTGGCAAGACCGGGACGGCCCAGAAGATTGATCCCCGCACCCATACCTATTCGAAGACCAACTTCGTCGCCTCGTTCGTTGGATTCGCCCCAGTCAACAATCCCGCCATCACCATTGCTGTGGTGATGGATTCGCCCTCACACAGCATGCACTTCGGGGCGCAGGCCAGTGCGCCCGTTTTCCAGGATCTGGCACAGCAGATCCTCGAATACCTGGGCGTTTCGCACGATGAGCCAATGCAGTCCCCCGGGGTGAAGGGAAAAGCGCCGGAGGTCGCCTCCGAAGAAGAGCCTGCGGAGCACATCGACGACCTCGACTCGCTTTTCGCCGAAGTGAATAATCTACCCGCGGATGACCCGCTGCGCGCAAGCCAGCCAGCGCAAGCTCGCGTGCCCGTTTCTAAAGCAGAGAACACGCCGCAGCCGCTGGATGAAAAGCCCGCCACAACTCCTCTCGAATTGCAGACTGCGCTGCCGAAGAAGCTGCAATCGTCACCATCCGCTGCGCAGGCGCCGTCTCCGCCGCAATCGATCGCAGAAACTATTTCGACAGCCAAGCGTCCATCGTTGCCCTCGAACAGCAACGGCTCTGTGATTCTGGCCTCCGGAACGCGTGTCGCTGTGCCATCCTTTACAGGGGAGCCAGTGCGCAAGGTCATCGAGCAGGCAGGTGGTATCGGCCTTGGAGTGCAGGTGCTGGGCACGGGGATCGCACGTGGGCAAGCTCCCGCGGCTGGCACCATGGTTCCCGTCGGCACCGAGGTTGTCGTACGATTCGGACGCTGAGTCTCAACTCTGCCCATTCACCGCAACTCTCGTGCACTGGTCACCGTAAAATAGACTTGGTTCAGTTATGCAGATCGAAGAGATTTTGCAGGGTGTTGAGTGTGTCCGGCGTTCGGGTCCAAGCATCGAGGTTTCGAGCGTCGAGTACGACTCGCGCTGCGTCATCCCCGGTTCGCTTTTTGTCGCCATGCGGGGCGAGGCAACAGATGGCAATCGCTATGTCAGAAACGCCTTTGCTCAAGGTTCGACCGCTGTCGTCACCGACTCACCGGCAGCATTCAATGAACTGGCACTCAATCACCCGCAAATTGCGGTCGCCGAGGTCGCGCACGGGCGCAACGCTCTCGCACTGATCGCGGCAAACTTCTTCGCGCACCCGGAAAAGAAACTCGCCCTCAGTGGTGTGACGGGAACGAACGGCAAGACCACAACGGCATTTCTGCTTGACGCGATGCTGAACCACGCTGGTCGCAAAACAGTCCTGGTCGGCACTATCGAGTATCACGTGGCGGGCACGGTTCGCCCGTCACCGCGCACGACGCCTGAGTCGCGCGATCTGCTGGAGCTCTTTCTCGAAGGCGCGAATGCCGGAGCCGCCGAGGCGGTGATGGAGGTTTCCTCGCACGCGCTCGCTCAGGGCCGAGTGCATGGTTTGCCATTCGACGTCGCCATCTTTACGAATCTCACGCGCGATCACCTCGACTTTCATGGCACGATGGAGAACTACTTCGCCGCCAAGCGCAGACTGTTCGACGGCAGCCTTCTGAGCCCACCGCGCGTTGCAGTAGTGAACATCGAAGATGCCTACGGCGCACAACTGGGGTTGGTTGCCCGTAAAGCCGGCTCGGAGATTTTCTCTTATGGCATCGGAGTCGGCGAGTTCCGTGCCGGAAATATCCAGATGACAGCTAGCGGTATGCGCTTTGCGTTAGAAACGCCCGTCGGGACCGCGCAGCTACAAACGCAGCTTACTGGAAGGGTGAATGCCTACAACCTGTTGGCCGCCTCTGCCGCTGCCTTCGCGAGGGGGCTATCGCTAGAAGAGATTCGCACTGGTGTCGCATCGCTCCTATGCGTGCCGGGACGATTTCAGACAGTTGACACAGCCCAGCCATTCACTGTGGTTGTTGACTATGCGCACACCGATGACGCACTCCGCAACCTCATCATGCTCGCCCGCGAATTTGTAACTGGCACTAACGGGAAAGTCATCACCCTCTTTGGCTGTGGAGGCGATCGCGACAAAATCAAGCGTCCGCTCATGGGCCGCGCTGCGGGCGAAGGGAGCGACTTTGTTGTTCTTACCTCGGACAATCCACGGAGCGAAGAGCCCGAAGCGATTCTCCGCGACGTTGTGCCAGGCCTAACAGCGACGGCGGCGAAATATGTAGCCGAAGTCGATCGTTCGCGCGCAATTCGTCTGGCACTTGAAACTGCCCAGCCAGGAGATATCGTCCTGATCGCCGGCAAAGGTCACGAGAAGACACAGACTCTGAAGAACGGAACCATCCCGTTCGATGACGCCGAGGTAGCCGCGGGAGTTCTCAAAGAATTGCAGTCGGGAGTGAAAGCATGAAGCTGGATCTCCAGGAGATCGCCAATTGGTTCGGCGCAAAGCTGCCTCATTCTGAGCCCAATCCGTCGAGTTTCATAGCGACAGGCTATTCCATCGACTCGCGAACGCTCCAGAGCGGCGACCTGTTTTTTGCCGTCAAGGGCGAACGCTTCGACGGACACGACTTCGTCGCAGCAGCCATTAAACATGGAGCAATCGCCGCAGTTGTCTCACGAGCCAAGCTGACCACTCTGCCGGCAGAGGCTTGCAAGCACCCGCTTTTTGTCGTGGATGATCCACTTGCCGCGCTGCAGCACCTTGCAACGGCGGTGCGGCGACACTGGGGGAAGCGTGTCGTGGCCATAACCGGGTCAGCTGGCAAGACGACAACCAAGGAGGCCATCGCCAAAGTTCTGGGCACGCGCTTCGATGTGCTTAAGTCGCAGGGCAACCTGAACAACGGATACGGCCTGCCGCTGCAACTGCTCAAGCTTGAGCCGCACCACGAAGTCGCGGTTGTCGAGATGGGCATGTCAAGCGCAGGAGAAATTGCAGCCCTGGCGCATATCGCCGCACCAGACTGGGGCGTCGTCACTAATGTAGGGAACGCGCACGCCGAATTTTTTGTCGACGGGATTGCCGGCATTGCGCGCGCTAAATATGAACTGATCGAAGCGCTGCCCACGCACGGCGTCGCCTTTCTCAATTGCGACGACGCATACGTCTCGCAATTCGGACGCGACTTTCACGGCAAGGCTACATATTTTGGACGAGGCCCATGTGCCGATCCAAGAGCTGAGTCGATCGAAGCGCTGGGATCAGAAGGCCAGCGCATCACAATCCGAGCAGGCGAAACACATGCAACACTTCACCTACATCTGCTTGGCGAACACAATGTCTCGAATGCGCTTGCCGCTATCGCTGTAGGAGTCGAAGCGGGTATACCGGTCGAGAGCTGCTGTCAGGCCCTTGCTGAACTGCGCCCCGAAGAAAAGCGCGGACAGATCACTACGTTGCGCGGCGCGACAATCATCAATGACAGTTACAATTCGAACCCGGAAGCCCTGAAAGCCATGATCGGCACCCTGACCTCGATGCCGGTTTCAGGCGGTGGACGGCGGATTCTGATTGCTGGAGAGATGCTCGAACTCGGGCCTGAGTCTGCCGCACTGCACGCAGCCTGCGGAAAAGCCGCCGCCGATGCGGGTATCGACATCGTTGCTGGAGTTCGCGGCCATGCGATCCACATTGTTGAAGCGGCTCGCGAAGGTTCGGTGGAAGCTATTTACTTCGATTCGCCTGAACTCGCGGGGCAATGGCTGCGCGAAGCGATGCTTCCTGGCGATGTTGTTCTGCTCAAAGCTTCACGCGGCGTAAAACTCGAACGAGCACTCGACACACTCGCCGGCGGATAGCTACAGGCAAATCGTCGGGGCCTGGTATCCAAACTCGCGCTCCACGCACGCCGCAACCGCCAGCACTGTTTCGTCATCAAAAGGACGCCCCACGATTTGCACGCCAATGGGTAAGCCTTCCGCTGATCGTCCAACGGGAACCACTGCCGCAGGCGACGCGAGCACATTGAACCATTGCGTGTAGCGCATGGAGTCGACATAGCCAACCGTTTGCCCTTCGACGCTCCATTCGCGCTCTCCATGTCGAAATGCAGGTATCGCGCAGGCGGGAGAAAGAAGGATTGGAAAGGCCTGCATTTGCGCCAGCAGCTTGTGGCGAACCAGATCGCACTCGGCCCACGCAAACAGCAGCGACTCCGCCGTCAGCGGTGCTTCTTCGTAGACCATCTCAAGGTAGTTGCGAAAGATTGGACTGAGCTGATCTTGTCGTCCCTTTATGGTCGGCGCATAAAACATGGCTCCGCACTGCATGAAGAAGGTCCACCAGAGTTTGCGCGCCGCCTCCAGAGCCTTTGGACGGAACCGCTCAACCTTGAAACCCTGTCGCTCCAACACGAGTGCCGCATCCCGCACCGCCTGCCGCGTCTCTGGTGTCACCGGCGTGAGGCCGTCATCCTCAAACCAGCCAATGGGAATCTGCTTTGCATCGTCAGCCGAGATGTCTCTCAGACTCACCGGCGGACTCACCGGGTCCAGCGGATCCTGCGCGCACAACACTCGGAACAGCAGAGTAATATCGGCGACTGTGCGCCCCATGGGTCCAATCGCTCCCAAGATCGAGAACGGTCCCACGCACGGAGGAAGGTGCCCGCGCCCCGGCACTCTTCCCGGCGTCGGTTTCAGTGCACAGATTCCGCAGAAGTGTGCCGGCTCGCGCACGGAGCCGCCGCTGTCGCTGCCCAGTCCACCGGCCGACAATCCTGCCGCAATCGCCGCCGCCTCGCCGCCGCTCGATCCGCCCGCTGAGTGCTCCAGGCTCCATGGATTGCGCGTCTTGCCATAGAGTAAGTTGTCCGTCTCGTATGCCATCAGAAATTCGGGACAATTCGTCGTTCCCAGCAGCGTGACCCCGGCTTGGCGCAGGCGAGCAACGGCTTCCGCGTCTTCCTCCGGAATGGAGCCGCGATGCAGCAGGCTGCCAATCTCGCACCTGTATCCTTTGGTTGCGATCGATGACTTCACCGTCATTGCCAATCCTGCGAGCGCGCCACCGGCTGCTTGCCGCGCTTGTGCGCGAATACGCTCTGGATCGAAATCGATGATCGCGTTCAGCCGTGGGTTCAGCCGTTCGATCTGCCGGATGTGCTCCTCGGCCAGCTCGATGGAGGAAATCCTGCGTTCTTTAAGAAGCGCTAGTTGTTCGACGGCGGAGAGCAGCGTCACGCTCATGGCTTGCTTGTGATCGGCTGCGAAGTCGCAGGCTCGTACCTGAACTGAAATCGCTGCGTGCGGTCGCCGGACTCGAAGCGATCGTTCCAGTCGAGCCGGTACTTCAGTGCCACCGCACCATCGGGATAATGCTCACTCGCCGGATATGGATACGTACTCATTTCATGAAACGGCATCTGCGCAACGGTAAAGGGCAGCGCTTCATAGAAGTCCATATCCTTTACAAAGCCATTCGCGTAGAAGAAATAATCGCGCTTCCAGTGCGCGGGCAAAGGCGACAAGGGCGCCGCGCTGAACTCGGTGTCAATCTCTTCGCCGCTCCCAAAAATTACATAGTGATTGTCAGGCTTACTAAGCAGCAGAGTCACATTGCCGTAGTGTGTGTAGCTACCGCGCTGCCACTGGAACGGCCCTGTAGCGCTGATGCGATCGTAGCGGTAAGTCAGATCGCCCGGCGTCTCGCCGTCCACCTGCTGCGGATAGCCTCGAAACGCCAGGTGCGCCATGGCCAGCGGCAGTTCGGTCTCCCGAACCTGCTTCGATTCGTCCGGACCGTTGTCGACCAGTACCTGATCCCAATAAATCTGAAGATTCGTCGTAATGCGAATGCGCCGCGTGCCCTCAGGCAACTTACCTGTCAGATCGACAACAATGGTGCGCGGCAATCCCGCTGGAAAGCCCATGTCATCGAGGATCCGCTTCCAGCTCCCATCCGGCATCTGCGCTTCCACATACGGCGGGATAGGCTCCAGGCCTGCCTGCCACGCCGCATACATCGAGCTTGCGCTGAAGTATTCGATGAAGCCGTGCATGAACAAGCGAACGGGATTTTGCGGCGACCAGTTCCCAAGATCGAGCGTGAGCGCGTGCATGTTCGCGTATCCCGCGTAGCTCAGATTGGTAAAGTCGCGCACGTACTTGTGATCGCGCTGGGTCAGCAGATCAAGCACACCGCGTCCTTTATCGTCCCATGCTCCCACAGGTGGATGTGTAGCAGCGGAAGCGACAACGGTACGGCCAGACGCAAATGGAGGCTCGCTCAGGAAGCGCTCGTCGGGATAGACCTCGGTGCCTTCAGGATGGTCGACGGCCACCAGGCGAACCTGATCGACGAAGTTGATCTCTTCCATCGGTTCACCAAATCTCAGGCTCAGATATCCGTTGCGCGCCTTCAGCGTCTCGCCATCCACCTTGATCCACTCGTCCGGATCGGCCTTGTTGGTGGCTGTTGGAGAGACCCAATGGCCGATCACCGCAGCGCCAATCACGTCGGAGATGAACTGGTACTGCGTTCCATCCCAGGCAAAGAGCACCGGGCAGGAGCTTCCGCGCCGGTCGAGTTCCGTAATTGCAGCGGGCTTTGTAGCTGCCAGATCAATCTCGTCCTGGGGCACGCCGGTTGGCCACAGCATGCGCACCACATCGGCGTGCTCCGCTTGTCCCAGGCCTGCCAGAATTTCCGTTGAGTTCTGGCTCATATAACCGGAGCCGCCCGCAATCTCAAATTTCTGCCATTTGCCGTTCGCAAAAACCTCGACCTTGGTGCCGAGAGAAGTCTTGTTGTCGGCCAGGCCGGTAAATGCGAGGCGCATCGAGTGATTGCGGCTCCCGCCAACATTGCGCAGAACGAGCGGCGGCTGGTTCAGTTGCGTGACAATCAAGTCAGCGGCGCCGTCGCCATCCACATCGGCGGCAATCACTGACCGCGGATTCTGGAGCTTCAGCTTGTCCGCTCCTACGGCCTTGCTGACGTCCTCAAAGCCCTCGGAGCCACGGTTGCGAAGGACGCGCAGCTCCGCTCCGCTTGCAGTCTCGACGATAACCGCCAGGTCAATCCAGCCATCATTGTCGATATCGATGGGGGTTAATCCCCACGCGGCTTTTGCATCTTTGATCGGTAAGGGCACACGCTCAAAGCTCTTGCCATCGACATTGCGCCACAGGCTGATTCCGGGAGCGCCTGCATGGGTAACGGCAACATCCATCCACCCATCTTTGTTGAAGTCGAAGACCGAAACGCCGAGCGTAGAAGCGAGATCCGCAGCGGTATAAAGCGGAACTACCTTGAAGCGTCCTTCGCGCGCATTTTCAAAGATTGTCGGCGTGTTCCCCGAGCCGGTTACTACCAGATCGACGGCGCGGTCATTGTTGATATCGGAGAGTGTCGCGCCCGTTGTGCTGCCTTCGCCCGACAGGCCGGTTGGTCCAGTCCATTCTGTAAAGGTGGAATTCCCGTTATTGCGCCACAGGACGCTGGGCCCGGAGGAAGAAGTTATCGCAGTTCCGGTTACAAACAGGTCGAG
The DNA here is from genome assembly GCA_049588475.1 of Silvibacterium sp. Taxonomy (GTDB): domain Bacteria; phylum Acidobacteriota; class Terriglobia; order Terriglobales; family Acidobacteriaceae; genus Silvibacterium. The sequence continues at coordinate 30,806 of JBAVYX010000420.1, forward strand.
ATCCCCATCGTGATCGAAATCGATGAATGTCAATCCCGCGGGATGATTCAACTGCTGAATACCGACGGTCTTCGTAGTGTCTGCGAACTTGCCGTTGCCGAGGTTGTGGAAGAGGATCACGCGGTCGCTCATTGCCACGGCCAGATCGGGCAGCCCATCGCTATCGTAGTCGCCGACAGCGCAGGCGATGCCGTGACCGCTGGTACTCAACCCTGTCTGCGCCGCCGGAATCTCCTCGAACGAGCCGTTCCCGAGATTTTTGTAGGCGCGAATCGCCTGATCTCCTTCGCCCATGACGATCAGATCTTTGTGCCCGGCGCTCTCGATGCCGAGGATGCAGGCTCCCCCGCCAGGCTGATTTCCAGAATTTTCTGTGGCGGTTCCCGCCGGACTGGAAGCAGAGCTGGAGATTGTTTGCGTTACAAAACTGACCGGGATCATCGCTTCTACGGGAGACTCGGGCGCGAGCATATCCTGCACTGTCGCGTAACGGCCCTGCTCGCCGTAGGCAGCGCTCAGAGGAGAAGAAATCTTGTTTTGCGTCAGCTGCTGAAAACGCTTCAGATATTCGCGCGCCTCATCGGTGCGTCCCATTCGTTGCAGTGTTCTCGCCATTCCGAAATTCGCGGAGGCGTGCACGGGATTCAACTTAAGCGTCGCCTCGAATTCTGCTTTGGCATGCTCGTAATCATTCAGGCTGAGATAAAAGGTGCCCAGAAAGTAGTGAGTATCCGCATCGCTCGGATCGATCTTCACTACATGCTGCAAGTCATCGATCGCGAGTTTGGGATTGCTGGCGTCGAGATGCAGAATTCCCAGGCTGTACCACGTGCGGGCGCTGTTCGGATCAATGGCTGCTGCCTGCTTCAACGCCTCTTCGGCCTCGGGCAGCCTGCGCAGGTAAACCAGCGCAATACCCTTGTTCTGGAGCGGAATCGCGCTCGATGGGTCGGCTGCATGCGCCTCTTCGAATTTGGCGATGGCCTTCTCGGTCAGCTGCTGGTTCATCAGCGCTACGCCGATGTCATTCAGGCGGGCTGCTTCAACACGGTTGGGTTGCCGGTCGGCGGAACTCAGTGCGAAAGCATGGAATGCATTGATTAACAAGGCGAGCAGCAGGATTCCGCAATTGCTGAATCTGCGAATTCGAAGGTCCATTTGTTGCCGAACGCACGCCGGAGCAGCTGGCAAAGGCGCAATGCATCGATCAATTGTGACTGTCATTATCGCCCTTCATTATAGAAGAGACGATCTCTACGAATCTGACTTTAGAATCTGAGTGAAGATGAAACGCAAGATTGCGGTTGTCACCAGTTCCCGCGCCGATTACAGCCATCTTTATTGGCCGCTTCATGATTTAGCAGCGCACCCCGAAGTCGATCTTCAGTTGATCGTGATGGGATCGCACCTCGCACCCGCCTTCGGCTCGACCGTGCGGGAGATCGAAAATGACGGCATACCTATCGCCGGTCGCGTCGATTGCCTGCTAAGTTCCGATGCCGACACCGGCATGGCAAAGACCATTGGCGTTGCCGTGCTGGGGCTGGCCGACCTGCTCGGCCAAATGCGCCCCGATCTCCTCCTGCTCATTGCCGATCGCTATGAGATGCTCGCGCCGGCGTCCGTGGCGCTGGCCCTGCGCATTCCCATCGCACATATCGAAGGAGGCGAAATCAGCGAAGGGGCCATCGACGATGCGGTGAGAAATGCGCTCACCAAGATGAGCCACATTCACTTCACCTCAACACTTAACGCCCGGGCACGTGTGATTGCTATGGGTGAAGAAGCATGGCGAGTGCATCACTCCGGAGCGCCCTCGCTCGATCATCTGCGGCGCAGCCGACTGCTCACCCGAGGCGAACTCGAGGAACGGCTTGGGGTCAGTCTCGATGAGTCGACCCTCCTTGTTGCCTATCATCCGGTGACCATCCTGCGTGAAACCACAGCCGAATCGGACGCGCTCTTCGCAGCCCTCGATCGAGCCCCAGGGCAGATTCTGTTCAGCTACCCCAACGTGGATGCAGGCAGCTATCGACTGATTGAACGCGCTCGAGCCTTCGCCGCCAAGCGCCAGAACGCACACGTCTTCGTCAATCTCGGCGCAATCGCCTTCTGGAGTCTCCTCCAAAACGTTGACATGCTCATGGGAAATTCCAGCAGCGGCATCATGGAGACCGCCTCCTTCGCTCTGCCTACGATCGACATCGGCCTTCGGCAGAAGGGAAGGGAACGCGCCCGCAACGTTTTAGATGCCACGCCGGACGCGGATGCAATTCTGCAGAAAATCGGCGAGGCACGAAGCGAAGCGTTTCGCTCATCCCTCACCGGCATGGAAAATCCTTATGGAGACGGTCATGCGTCGGCAAAGATTGTGCAGGTGCTGACCACGGTCCCGCTTACGCAGGAGCTGCTGATTAAGCGCTCCTGAATTGGACCATGCCGCAGGCGAGATCAGGAACGGGAACAGGCCTTGCTTCTTAATCGTGTGAAATCATAGGATCGAACTTCTGATCACGGCGAGAAGGTGAGTTCGAACATTGACCTTGCTTCACGAAGACCGGCTGTTTCCTGCTGACCCGGGCACTCGCGCAGTCGCCAGACGGCTGTATCATGCGATCCGCGACCTGCCCCTCGTCAGTCCGCACGGTCACACCCAGGCTTCATGGTTCGCGCATAACCAGCCCTTTCCCGATCCGGCCAGTCTGTTCGTCCAGCCTGACCATTATGTCTACCGGATGCTCTATAGCCAGGGAGTCTCGTTCGAGGATCTCGAAATCGGCGTGCCCGAGATTAAAGATCCGCGCAAGGTATGGCGTACCTTTGCTGGGCACTATGACCTCTTTCGCGGAACCCCGACGCGCATGTGGCTCGACTATGCGTTCCAGGAGCTCTTTGGCCTCAGCGAACGTCTCTCCGCGAAGACTGCCGACCTCTACTACGACACGATCGCGGAGAAACTCCTCACGCCCGAGTTTCTGCCGCGCTCTCTCTATGAGCGCTTCCGCCTCGAGGTCCTTGCCACAACCGATTCACCGCTCGATTCGCTGAGCGACCATCAGGCCATTCGCGACTCGGGTTGGAAAGCGCGCATTATTCCGACCTTTCGTCCCGATCCTGTCATCGATCCTGAATTCCCCGGCTTCCGCGAAAAGATTGCCCGGCTCGGAGCCATGACCGGCGAAGACACCGACTCATTCAAGGGATATCTGCGCGCGCTGGAAAAAACACGCGCTCGCTTCAAGCAACTGGGCTGCACAGCGACCGATCACGGCCATCTCACTGCTCGAACTGCGAATTTGTCGGGCGAAGAAGCCGCATGGCTCTACGATCTGGTCCTGTCCGGGCGTGCCGATGGCGAGCAGCAGGAGCTATTCCGCGCGCAGATGCTCACCGAAATGGGCGGCATGAGCGTCAATGACGGACTGGTCATGCAGATTCATCCCGGCAGCTCACGTAATCACAACCGGCAGTTGTTCGAGCGCTACGGAAGAGACATGGGCGCGGATATTCCCACGGCGACCGATTATGTCCACGCACTGCGCCCGCTGCTCGACCGCTACGGCAACGAGCGGAACTTCACGCTGGTTCTTTTTACGCTCGACGAATCGGCCTACAGCAGAGAACTCGCGCCGCTAGCCGGGCATTATCCTTGCCTGCGGCTGGGACCTCCCTGGTGGTTCCACGACAGCCCTGAAGGTATGCAGCGCTTCCGCGAAACGGTCACGGAAACTGCGGGTTTCTATAACACGGCCGGATTCAATGACGATACGCGCGCTTTCCTGTCCATCCCTGCTCGGCATGATGTGGCCCGCCGCATGGACTGTGCCTTCCTCGCCAAACTGGTCATGGAGTATCGCCTTGACGAAGATGAGGCCTTCGAGGTTGCGCACGACCTCACTTACAAATTGGTGCGTATCGCGTACAAATTATGAAGACGGATCGGGGATGGGTGCGGATGGGGAATGAAGTCCGGACGGGTGCATGAATCCAATCGGAAACGCCGAGGTTCGAGAGCAGGAAGAGTCGAGTTTCGTCGGCGCGCGAATGGGGCGCGTGCGCTGGACCATCTGCGCCATGCTCTTCTTCGCAACCTCGATCAACTACATGGACCGGCAGGTCATCGCCCTGCTCAAGCCGACGCTGGAACACAGTATCGGCCTTACCGAGATCGCCTACGGCTACATCGTCGACGCATTTCAGCTTGCCTATGCCATCGGCCTTCTGGTTGCCGGGCGCGTTGTCGACAGGGTCGGCACACGTATCGGCTACGTCATCATTATGGGCATCTGGAGCCTCTCGGCCATGGCTCATGCGCTGGCCAGCTCAGCCCTTCAATTTGGCATCGCGCGCTTCTTCCTGGGTCTCGGCGAATCGGGAAATTTTCCAGCAGCTATCAAGACTGTGGCCGAGTGGTTCCCGCAAAGCGAGCGCTCGCTGGCTACCGGCATCTTCAACTCCGGCGCGAATGTGGGAGCCGTTCTCGCACCCCTGATCGTTCCTTTAATCGTGCGGTACTGTGGATGGCGCGCTGCCTTCCTCGCCACCGGCATCTTCAGCATGATCTGGATCGTTTGGTGGTATAAGAACTATCGCAAACCTGCCAGCCATCCCACCCTCACCGGAAGGGAGCTGCGTCACATCTACAAGGAGGCTGCGGTTGAGATGAGCCCCAGCGTCCCCTGGGTCAAACTGCTGGGGTTCCGGCAGACATGGGCCTTCTCCATTGCCAAATTCCTCACCGATCCCATCTGGTGGTTCTATCTCTTTTGGCTACCGTCCTACTTCAGTGCAAGATTTCACCTCAATCTGTCACATCTGGGTCTACCGCTTGTCATCGTCTACAACATGTCGGCGGTGGGCAGTATCGGCGGAGGCTGGCTGCCCTCGCCATTCCGGAAACTGGGATTATCGGCCTCCGGGGCGCGCATTTCCGCAATGTTCTTCTGCGCCTGCCTCGTCGTGCCTGTCTTCACGTTGGGACACGTGAGTTCGGAGTGGACGGCGATCGGCCTCCTCGGTGTGGCTGCCGGTGCACATCAAGGATGGTCCGCCAATCTTTTCACCACCGTATCGGATATGTTCCCGCGCACCGCCGTTGGCGCAGTGGTCGGCATCGGAGGCATGGCCGGAGCTGCCGGCGGCGCGCTTCTCGCCTTCTTCACTGGGCACATTCTGGCGCGCACACACAGCTATGCAATTCTCTTCATCCTCGCTTCCAGTGTTTACCTGGTTGCACTGGTGATCGTGAATCTGCTTGCACCCGGCCTGAAGAAAGTCGAGTTCAGCGCATGAGTCTGTTCGTCGCAAAGGGCGGCCCTGACGTGGAGCTCTCCTCTGCCGAGTTGAAGTCGCTGCTCTTTGAAGCGCTCGACAAACTCGGTGCTCGTCGCCGCGTGCTGGCCGTTCCCCCTGACCAGACTCGTTTCCACTCGCGCGCCGGCGAACTTACACAGTACACCTGGGAATACTACGGCGATCGCCTTACCGACGTCCTTCCTGCGCTTGGTACCCATGCCCCTATGTCGCCCGAAGAGTTGACGCGCATGTTCGGATCGGTCCCCCACTCGCTATTCCGTGTCCACAACTGGCGGACCGATGTCGAAACCCTCGGCGAAGTACCTTCTGAGTTCATCGAGGAAGTATCGGAGGGCAACCTTCACTATTCGTGGCCCGCGCAGACCAATCTCCTCATTTCGCGTGGAGGCCACGATCTCGTCCTCTCCGTTGGCCAGGTTGTGCCCCACGAAGTCATCGGCATGGCCAACTACACCAAGAACATTCTGGTCGGCGCAGGAGGGACCGAGGGAATCAATCGCAGCCACTATCTGGGCGCGGTTTACGGTATGGAGCGCATCATGGGCCGCGCCGAGAATCCTGTCCGCGCCGTCCTCAACTATGCCGCCGAGCGCTTCCTCAGCAACCTCCCCATCGTTTACGTGCTCACCGTCGTAGGCCGCGCCTCCGACGACAGCCTTGCCGTGCGCGGCCTCTACATTGGAGACGATCCGGAGTGCTTCCATCTGGCCTCCGACCTCAGCCTGAAGGTAAATTTCGAGATGCTCGACGCGCCCATCCACAAGGCCGTCGTCTACCTCGAACCCCACGAGTTCCACAGCACTTGGCTTGGCAACAAGGCCGTCTATCGCACGCGCATGGCGCTGGCCGATGGAGCCGAACTTATTGTCCTCGCGCCCGGAGTGAAGGAGTTCGGCGAAGACCCCACCATCGACCGCCTCATTCGCAAGTATGGATATCGCGGCACGCCCGCTACGCTTGCCGCCGTCAAGCACAACGCCGATCTAGCCGCGGATCTCAGCGCCGCGGCCCATCTGATCCATGGCTCGTCCGAGGGCCGCTTCAACATCACCTGGTGCCCTGGCCATCTCACGCGCGAAGAAATCGAGGGCGTCGGCTTCGGCTACGGCGATCTTTCAGGCATGCTCAACCGTTACAATCCGGAAAAGCTTCAACACGGCTATCACAAAATCAACGGAGAAGACGTTTTCTTCATTGCCAACCCCGGCCTTGGTCTCTGGGCCTATCGCGAAAGGTTCTGAATTTTAGACATGACGGCACTCGGCACATTTTCTATCGGAGTGGGCGATCGCTTCGCCCACCAGGCCAAGGCTCAACTCGAGGCGTGCATTCTTGCCTCGAAAGCGGGCATCGACGTGGTCCCCGTCTGGAACAAATCGAACCGCGAGCACACGATCATCGGCTCTGAGCCTTCTTCCACCCGCGCTGCCGCCGATGCCGCTGTTAAAGAACTTGGCTGGAAGCTCCCCTACTTCTGCGACGCGGATCACATCAACCTCTCCACTGTCGATCGCTTCCTTGCGCCGTGCGACTTCTACACCATCGACGTCGCCGACTACATTGGTAAAGCCGCCGAGCCGTCTTCAATCGACGCTTTCGTGAAGAACCACTCCGAACTCGTCGGGACCATCCACCTAGAAAGCCCCGAGCACATCGAAATCACGCTTGACCTGCTTCGCAACACCGCCGCGAAATTCCTCTATGCCGTCCAGGAGGCAGGCAAGATCTACCGCAAGATCGAATCCGCAAAGGGGAAGGGAAACTTCGTCGCCGAGATCTCCATGGATGAGACCGATTCCGCGCAGACACCCGCCGAGCTGCTCATCATCCTCGCCGGCATCGCAGACGACGGCGTTCCTATCCAGACTATCGCCCCCAAATTTAGCGGGCGCTTCAATAAGGGCGTCGACTATGTTGGCGATGTCGCCCCGTTTGCCCGCGAGATGGCGCTCGACATGTCCGCTATTCAATACGCCGTCGCCCACTATGGACTGCCCGTGAACCTCAAGCTCAGTGTGCATTCCGGCAGCGATAAGTTCTCCATCTATCCCACCATTCACGCGTCAATGCAGAAATTCTCCACTGGCGTGCATCTTAAAACCGCCGGTACCACTTGGCTGGAAGAAATCATCGGCCTAGCCGAAGCCGGCGGCGACGGCCTTGCGCTCGCCAGGGAAATCTACGCCGAGGCCTTCGCTCACAGTGCCGAGCTCTGCGCCCCGTACGCTACAGTAATCGATATTGATCCCATCAAACTTCCTGCACCCGAAGCTGTAGCGCACTGGACCTCGGAGCAATTCACGTCCGCACTGCGCCACGATCAGAACTCGTCCGCCTACAACCCGAGCTTCCGTCAGTTGCTCCACGTGGGCTTCAAGATCGCGGCGAAGATGGGTTCCCGCTACCTCGATTTGCTCGAAGCCAACGAGCCGGTCATTGCAAAAAACGTGACCGAGAACCTCTACGCCCGCCACATTGCCCCCGTCTTTCTGGGCTGGCAGGAAAGGGAAGCGCAGCATGAGCCAGTCGCCCCTGAATCTTGAAGGTAAGGTAGCCGTCGTCGTCGGAGGCACCTCCGGAATCGGCCGCGCTCTCAGCCTTGGCCTCGCCGAGGCCGGAGCCGATATCGTGGCCTCCGCCCGCCGCACCGAGCAGGTCGAAAGTGTTGCCGCAGAAATCGAAGCGAAGGGACGCCACACGCTCCGCATCTGCTCCGACGTCTCGGATCGCGCTTCGCTTCAGAATCTCCTCGACCAGACGCTCGCTCACCTCGGCAAGGTCGACATCCTGGTCAACTGCGCCGGAAAAATCAAGCGCGCCCCTACGCTCACCTTTCCTGAGGATGAGTGGCAGAGCATCCTCGACACCAACCTCACCGGAACCCTGCGTGCTTGCCAGATCTTCGGCAAGTACATGCTCGAGCGCGAGTATGGACGCATCATCAACATCGCCTCGCTCAATTCCTTTGTCGCGCTCAGCCAGGTGGCTGCCTATGCCGCCAGCAAGGCCGCCGTTGCCTCACTTACTCGCTCCCTGGCCGTCGAGTGGTCGAGCAAAGGTGTTCTGGTCAACGCCATCGCCCCCGGAGTCTTCCGGACGGCCCTCAACGCCGACCTGCTGGACAACACCCCGCGCGGCAAGGAACTACTCATGCGCACCCCCATGGGCCGCTTCGGACGCACCGAGGAGGTCGTTGGCGCGGCCGTTTACCTCGCTTCCGACTCGGCCTCCTTTGTCACCGGCCAGATTCTGGTTGTCGACGGAGGCTTCCTGGCCAGCGGCGTCAACCAGTAGGGCAAGCCCCCGCCCAAAGCCCGCGGAGGCATATCCCACGTGGGGCTATCCGTTCGGGTCGATAAAACTTATTTATCCACTTCTGCACAGAAATTAATTTCAATTGCAATCGTTGACATTCTGCTCCAAAATGAACCACTCACCACTGAATTCTGCGGGTTCGTCACTGTATTTTCGGACCCACATCAGGAAGAAAGCCAGGCAGCCGAACCTTAAAAGGCTGCCAAGCGGTATTTTTGGAGGAAATTGTGACGAGACGTAGTTTGTGCATAGCCGTCGTGTTTCTTCTGGTCGCCTTCGCGGCAACCAGCCTCTCCCAGAATGCAAATACCTCTCTGCGCGGTGTAATCAAGGACCCCAGCGGCGCAGTCGTACCTAATGCGAAAATCGTCCTCACGGATAATGCCACCGGGCAAAAGCTGGCCACAACCTCGGGCCCTAGCGGCGAGTATCAGTTCCTCCAGATCCCCCCAGCCAAATATGATATTTCTGTTTCTGCTCCGGGGTTTGGAGACCAAACCAAGTCCGCTGAATTGCTTGTCAACCAGCCGGCAACGATCGATTTTACGGTGTCGGTAAAGGCCAGCAGCGAGGTTGTCAACGTCACTGCTGCGACGCAGACCCTAAACACTACCGACGCCTCACTCGGCAATGCCATGAACAATACGTTGATTCAGGCGCTACCCAGCGAAGGCCGTAATGTGCCCGATCTGCTTGCCTTGCAGCCAGGTGTACTTTTCCTTGGGCAGCAGTCCGGCAGGCCCGCCAATCCCGACACCTCGAATGATCCCCGCAGCGGATCGGTCAATGGTGGACGGTCCGACCAGGGCAATATCACCGTCGATGGAGTCGATGACAATGATCAGGTCAATGGCTATGCCTTCACTGGTGTGCTCCGGCAAACGCAGGACTCGGTCGAAGAGTTTCGCGTAACCACCGGTCTTTCGGGCGCCGATGAGGGCCGCTCATCCGGTGCTCAGGTCAGCATGGTCACCAAGTCGGGAACCAACAAGTATCACGGCTCGGCATATTGGTACAACCGCCCAACGCTGACAGTCGCCAATGACTGGTTTAATAAAGAAGCCCAGTTGAGCAGCGGCCTCCCCAACACGCCTCCCAAGCTCATCCGCAACACATTCGGAGCGGCAGCCGGTGGCCCGATCCTCAAAGACAAGTTGTTCTT
>JBAVYX010000421.1:0-3100 GCA_049588475.1 Silvibacterium sp.
GAATTCTCCTGTTAATGGCGGAATTCGGCAAGCCCGGTGAACCGGAAACGCTGATTCCCCAGATCACGCAGGAAACCCTGGCGGAAATGATCGGCACCACCCGCTCCCGCGTGAGCTTCTTCATGAACCGCTTTCGCAAGCTCGGCTTTATTGAATACAACGGCCGAATCCAGGTTCACAAGTCACTGCTCAATGTGATTCTTCACGATTAGATTATCCGCACGAAGCGCCGTAAGTACTTCTTTTTCAAAACAATCCATTGGGAGAATGAGGGTGACCCAGCGCAGACGGCACGTGTGAGCAAAGTTGAACAGTATTCTGCATCAGGGCAATGGGACACTTTTCATTCGAGCAGAGGTCAGATGCTCAGAGGAGGGTTCATGATGCCTGGCGCGAAAGTAAACCTGCTTATCGTAGATGATGAGCCCTCCATTCGAAGAACATTCTCGGAGATCTTCACTGAGTTCGGCTATAGCGTGCGGTCGGCTGAAGATGGTTTCACCGCGCTTGTCGCGATTGGGCGGGAGATTCCGGACATTCTTCTCTCCGACCTTGCTGCAGATTGTGGAAGGCATGGCCCACCCGAAAGGGCTGTCGTCTCTCCAGCTTCCCAGCGCGTCAGCGCCTGCCGAGGTTCCGAGCAACGGGCACGGCTCTTCCGGATATACGCACATTGGACTTACCTGCCCGAGGTGCTCAAAGGCGTTTTCAAAAGATCTCGACAAAGCCATCTGTCCTGCGCACGAATCTGGCTGCGTCTACTGCTACAGTTTCGATTTGTTATGCAACCGCCCAGCCGAAACACCTGGCGTCTTCGCAGGCTTTTCGGCTGGAGCCAGACATGTGGATCCTCGCGCCTTCGAGAGTGCCCAATCTCAACTCGCGAACCTAATAAGAAAGAGCTGCCCCGATGCGCAAGATAACTGAACGTACCATATTGCTACGTGGGCAGGTTGAACTTCCCGGTAGTCTCAACCTTGTAACTGAAGAGTTTCGAGAAGGCTGGAACTTTGTGCAGTCGGGAGATACCCATTGGATGGATAGAGAGATTCGGCGGTACGGCTGGCATTTCATGTGGATTGGTGAGGGATCTCTCAGAAGCGGCGTGGGGCAGATATCGCAGGAGGCAATTGCCAGCGCACTGAAGCTGGCTCTTCGCCGCGTAAGCGAGTGCTTCAACGCGGCGGAAGTTGAGTCTATTAAGATAAAGAAGTATCCGTGGTTTGTGCTGGCCAAGGTCAAGGTTTACCCGTATCAGATGCAGCAGAGTGCGGTTTTGTCTGCGTCCGGCAGTGCTACAAAGCTGCCGCTGCCTTCTGCGGCAGAAGCGCTTGCCATCCCAGTTAGTCAGGTCGCACCTGCGGCTTAGGTATCACCATCCCTCCATCCTGCCAGCCAAAGTGAGCAATTTAGCTCAGTAATTGACCTGCGTGTTTGCAAGAATGATTGTGGAGAAGAGTCCGTCTTATCGACTCCCTCGTGGTTCTGAGCTAAGTCAGCCCATCTGACATTTGTCCCTCTTAGCTCTCCGCATTTCAAGGAAACCCTATGAAGATGACCTCAATGCTATTAGTCAGCGCCTTTGCGCTGGCGAACGGAAGCCTCTGGGCTGGTACCGGATACCAGGACTCGATCGATCGCCTGCGAATGTCCTCTGAGGTCATTCACGCCAGCCTGGACGCACCGGACAAGGGCATTCCAGAAGAAGTGTTGAACGGCGCGAAGTGCATCGTCGTAATTCCGAACCTGGTAAAGGGTGGGTTTATCTTTGGGGCCGAGCACGGCCGGGGTATCGCGTCCTGCCGTACGCCCGACGGCTGGAGTGCTCCTGCCTTTGTCTCGGTTGGTGGCGGCAACTGGGGATTGCAGATTGGAGTGGAAGGCGTTGACGTCATCATGCTGGTTATGAATGACCAGGGGTTTCAACACCTACTTTCCAGCAAGTTCGAACTCAGCGGTGATGCATCGGCCACGGCAGGTCCAGTGGGCCGTCATGCGTCCGCCGGTACTGACTGGAAACTGAACACCGAAGTCCTCACCTACTCGCGTGCGCGAGGCCTATTCGCAGGAATCACGCTGAATGGCGCTGTGGTACAGCCGGACGACGACTCGACGCGTGCGATTTACGGTCGTGAGGTTTCCTTCCGGAGCATTCTGTCAGGTAACGTCCACGCCCCGAAATCGACCCTCGGTTTCATGGAGGCGGTCGCTGACGCGGGCCGTGGCACGATTGCCGAAGTTAGAGAAGACCAAAAGTAAGCAGGCCAAACAGCAGGGATTAGAGCCAGCTGGTCGGGATTCTCTACGCATCCCGATCAGCTTAAGAAACTGAAGGGAGAACACCATATGCCGCTCATGCAACTCGTCATTACGTTGGTGGTAGTAGGAATTCTGTTATGGCTTGTGAACCGCTTCATTCCAATGCAATCCAGCATCAAGTCGATCCTGAATGGCGTCGTCGTGATTTGCGTTGTCATATGGATTGTGAATCTGTTCGGTGGTTTCGCGTCACTCCACAACATTCACGTAGGCCGATGAATCAAGAGTGACAGGCGACCTGAAACCAACTGCCACCTCTCACTCAATAAAACTGGCACGCTCACCGAAGATCGCGTCGTCCTGCAGCGTCATTGCAATGTTGCGGGACGGGAGACTGAGGAAGTGCTCCTGGATGGCTACCTTATCAGCTACTTTCAGACGGGCCTCAAGAACCTGCTCGATCGGGCAATCCTGGACAGTCCCGACTTCCACCAACAATTGCTGGTCGAGAAGTACAAGAAGCTGGACGAGATTCCCTTCGACTTCACGCGACGCATGATGTCCGTACTGGTGGAAGATCCTGAAGGGAAAGCAATCCTCTTCACCAAAGGTGCTCCCGAAGAAGTCTTCCTGCAATGCTCTCACTTCGAGTTGGACAGGAAACTCTCGCTGATGGTTCCCGACCTGATGAAAGGGCTTAGGGAAGAGTATGAGAGCCTCAGCAACGATGGCTTCCGGGTCTTAGCCGTGGCAATCAAGGAGCTGCCAGGGAAGCAGGCCTGCTCAAAGGATGACGAATGCGAGCTCGTCCTCAAAGGATATTGCGCGTTTCTGGACCCCC
>JBAVYX010000422.1:0-1730 GCA_049588475.1 Silvibacterium sp.
CAGCCGTGGTCGGGCCTCGTAGCCAGCGGGCTTGGCTTTTTGAGCGTAACGGGTATCTGGGCGCTGGTGAAAACCTTCGCGGGAGTAAACCTATGAAGCGCGTTCTCATTGTCTTGATTGTCCTTTCTGGAACTGCAGCTCCGGTCTGCGTCGAGCACCCGCTCCATGGCTGGGTTCACGCCCGCACGGAGCTCCCCGATGAGATCGATTGCACTCTGCCTGACTGGCATATCTCGCTGACCAGGTTCAGGAAGGTGTTTTGTTTCGGCTATTGCCCGGAACTGGAGGGTGCACAATGAAACACCGTGCCCTAATCCTGCAGGCGCTGATCTTTGCAGCCGTTTGCTATTGCCTGCTGCTCACCTTTGTGTGGGGCATCCACTTCCCGATTTTTCGGATGTTTGTCTCCATCGTGGTCGCATTGCTCTTTTTGGCGGCGGAAGCATACGCAGGCTACGTGATCACGCGGCAACTGTGGCACTGGAGCGGCGCCGGAGCGCGGCGGTTTCTGAAAGAAGCTCCCGAACCAGCAGCCGTTCCTGTTTTGACAGAAGAGCGGAAGTAAAGGATATCTGACACGCGAGGACGAGATGAACAACGGTTCTTTCGATGGCGGACTGTTGAACCTGACCAACTGGGTAGGAAACGCGGTGATGCCGATCCTCGCAGCGCTGATTCTCGCGCTGGGAATCTACAAGTACTCGCGCGGGTATCACATCGACCCATATATCGGCGGCACGATGGCAGCGCTCTCGGTTTCCGGACTGCTTCGGCTGGCAGAGGTATTCGCCCGGCAGGGCTCGGGAAACACGCAGTACTGGGCGGCCCTGCTGAGTCTCGCAAACTGGGTCGGGAACGTGATTCTTCCGGTGTACGGAGGCATTGAAATTGCTCGCGCCGTGCTCGGCATCGGAGGTGTCTTCGAAAGACTCAACATTGGCGACGACTGGATTCGGCACTTCATCGCCGGCGGCAGCTGCCTGGGCGTTTCCGGGTTGCTCCGGCTGATTGAACACTTCATTGCAACGGGCACAAATGGGGTGGCGTGATGGCGCTGAAAATGAGTCCGGTCTCCCGGAACCTTCACGCCAAGGTCACCATGCTGGGCCTGGAGCTTGAAGACATGCTGGCGCTGGCCATGAGCTGCGCAATCGCCATGCTGATTGGCCAGTTCTTCTTTCCCGACCGTTACATGTTCTTTTTGCCGATGAACTGGTTCCTGATGCTGATGGTCCTGGTACTGGGGGTTCCGGGACTGATGTTGTTCAAGTACGGAAAGCCGCGCCGGTATTTGTTTGATCTGGTGGTTTATTACGCACAGCCGCGCAGCTATTGCGCCTTCGCTCGCGATACGAAACTCACTACCAGCTTTATCAAGGTCGCAGGAAAGAAGGAGAAGAGATAAATGCCGCGAACGATGGTGCAGCAGGAAGGATCGCTCCAGGACCCGGCCGTTTGCGAACTGCTCAAGGTCCGGGATTTCCTCGACAACGTGATGGTGCGCACCGACGGCTGCTATGTCGCCGGATATCGCGTTGCCGGCGCACTGACCTATTTCGCTGACGACGATGGACGGAATGAGGCCAAGGCAGTCCTCGAAGCCCTGCTGCGCACGCTGCCGGAAGAGAGCATGCGCTTCCAGTGCCGCTATGAGGTGGTGGAGAGCCTCAACGGCCTGCTCGACCGGTACCGCGATGCATCGCGCAGCCAATTGCCCCAGGTTCGAGCGC
>JBAVYX010000423.1:0-3376 GCA_049588475.1 Silvibacterium sp.
CCGTTGTCTCGAGAAAACGCCGCGAGCGCCCGAACGAAATGCACTGATGACGGCTTCGTGACTCGTTTGGTTCAGCAGAAGGACGATCATGATCTCCGGATGAGCACGGCAAACCGCATCCGCGAGGTCGAAGCCACTACCTGGGCCGGAGTGGAGATCGGCGCCAATGACTACAAGGTCGATCTCGCGGCTTGCCAGCGTCCGAAGAAGATCGTCGGAAGGAACGGGAATAGCATCGCATTTCCGGTTGACAAGAGCATCCGCCAGAAGGTGACTGCTCATGGAGTCCCGATCGACGATTACCGCACGAAGTCCGGGATCTGGACGCTGTGCGATTTTGAGAACTCGCTCTTCATTGCTCATTCTTAAAGACATCCTGCAACTTCCTTCCTGGGGAGTGGTTGGAAATAGTTCGAGGGTCCCTGGTGAGCCTGACCCTCGGCCGTCGGATTCATAAGTCGACTATTGCCGTGTAATTATGATGTAAGGTAGAGCCAGCGTGTCCTACTGCGGACCGAGAAATCTGTTGTCGTACGTGCGAAAATTGCGGCGGGCGAAAATCGTCGGGGGAAGTAACGCCGCAGGGCAAAGACAAATCTGCAAGGTTCCGGTCGTCGATGCTCGGATCAAACGCCAACAACCCCGATGCAGACTGTGTCTTGTTACTGTACGATATTCGCGCATTTTTGCAATTGAAATTTCCGTCAAACTTTCTTCTCTAGTGAAACCGGGTAGCTAAACCCAACATCTGGGATCGGTTTGGGTCTCATTTCACGCTGAAGCAGGGTAAGTCGTCGCCTGTCCATCTCCAGTTTTCTCATATCGTTTTCAAACCATCGGCGGCTTGTGACACTTCTATCGCTGCCCTAGACTACTTTCCAGCTATGGATTTGATTCCAGTCATAAAACGCGGTTTGCATTTACGAACGAGAACGGCTGTTCGGTACAGGCTAAGACTTCCAGTCATCTTCCAGTGGAATGATGGGACAGACCACATCGAAGGTGGCTTCACAACTGACGTTGCGCTGGACGGAGCATTTATTCTCACTAGCAAGTGTCCCTCGGTGGGAAGTGCTGTACGCGTTGAGGTCTTGCTCCCATCACCAGACCCGAGCGATTGCGAACTGCGCATAGAATGCATCGGTAAAGTAACCGAAGTAGTGTTCGAAGCTGGATGCAGATATTTCGGAGTTCGAGGCAATTTTGATGATGACCACCTGATTCGTCAGGCATTTCCGGAACGTGCCGGAAGCCTGTAGCGCTCTGCGATGGAGAGAAATGCGGCAATTGCACCTACTCTCCGTGTTGGGTTTAGTGGCAAATTGAGCTGTAACCATGGTAGGTGTTACTCCTGCGAATTGCAAGTGGCCAGGGGTACCATAGCACGGGTTACCAGCAGGGAGAGAGTTTACCGTTTTGGTCCCAGTTAGCGCAGTTCGGCTATGGATCGGCGGAGAACACTGAGTTTGATGTTGTGATAATAGCTCATCATTGCTGAGCAATGATGAGTAGCCAACCATATCGCTGAGAAGTCCATCAACTTTTGATGGTGGGACTGTAGGGGCGGAGCTACGTCATCTGCAAGATCGCCTTCGGGTCGTTCCCTGATCCAAGCTGCTTCATTGTCAGCTTTCGCCGTTGCATGCCGCAGGCGGCATCAAGAACTGAATCACTTCAACAATATTTTGCACCATCGCCGCGAAGCCTCCTTGCTCGAATGAACGAACTGACTGCCGGGCTCGCGGCCCCGCATGGCTGAATCACACAAAACATCCATCGTGTTCATCTCTGACCTCTTACGCGGCTCGAGTCTGATATGGAAATAGCCACGGTCAGGAATGCAAGTGGAAGTACCCAACGAGGTAACGGTAATGGCTACTTCGGAATACATACGGAAGACGGATGCCCCCAATCTACCAATAGAAGGATTGCTAGCTACTAAGCGACCTCGAGCCGGCAGTATTGTCAGGCCTTCGATGGCCTCTTCACTGCTTATGATGCTGAACGATGCTTTGGCCATCCTGCTGGCATTCGGTACGGCGTTGGTCTTGCGCGCCATCCTTTTCGATAAGACGGCTCGATTCTCCGGCTTTCCGCATGACGTCACCAGCGCGCCTCTTGGAATGGCCTATCTTCTTTGCTTCATTCTGGCGTTCATTGTGGTCGCGAAGAGTTATGGCCTCTATTCGCCCATCCCGTTGGCCACCGGGGCCCACGAGATTCGTCGTACCGTGCAGGCGTGTCTCAATGCCGGCCTTCTGCTCTGCGGCGGCCTGTACATGACAAATAGGTTCAGCATCTCCCGGGCTCTGGTCCTGCTGCTTATTCTGAGCACGATCATTTCCCTTTCCATCCGCAGGGCGGTCTGGAGAGTGGCGCGTTATCGCCAGTATGAGCGCGGACTGGAGACGCGAAATGTCGTCATTCTGGGCACGAATCACCTCAGCCATGCTCTCGGCCAGCACATCGCGAAAGATTATCGATTGGGTTATAAGCTGCGCGGCTTTCTTCTGGCGCCCGATTGCAAGGCACACCGTGAGGTGCCGGAGAACCAGATCCTGGGCGGTCTGGATCGCATCCGGCAACTCACCCGCCTGCATTTTATCGACGAGATCGTGATTGCCGAGCCTTGCGCCACCGAGGAAGCCATCCGTCTTGTCGAAGAGGCGCGCGAACTGGATATCGACATTCGTTCCATTTCCGGGTACTACGGCGAGCTCACGGCCAATTCCCCCATTGAATACCTGGGTGTTTTCCCCGTGGTCTCCCTGCATCGCCGCGATCCGCGCACCATCGCTCTGGTGCTGAAGAGGATCGTCGATATCGCCCTCTCACTGCTGGCGCTTACCGTCGTCTTCCCCCTGATGGTTATCATTTCGCTGCTCATCCGGCTGAGCAGCGATGGCCCGATCTTCTTTGTCTCGGAACGCATCGGCAAGCGCGGCCGGGTCTTCCCCTGTTTCAAGTTCCGCACCATGGTCAAGGATGCCGAGCAGCTAAAGAAGAACCTGGCGGCCATGAACGAGCGCGACGGCATTCTCTTCAAGGTGAGCAACGATCCGCGGGTGACCGCGGTGGGCCGCTTCCTGCGCAAGTACAGCCTGGACGAGCTACCGCAGTTTTTCAATGTACTGCGCGGCGAAATGAGCATCGTCGGTCCACGTCCGCCGATCGCGAGCGAGGTGGAGAAGTATGAGCTGGAGCACTTCCGCCGCCTGGAAGTGCTGCCTGGACTAACCGGCCTGTGGCAGATCCAGGCGCGCCAGGACTCCTCCTTCGCCAAATACATTGCACTCGACACCGCCT
Organism: Silvibacterium sp.; assembly: GCA_049588475.1. GTDB lineage: Bacteria > Acidobacteriota > Terriglobia > Terriglobales > Acidobacteriaceae > Silvibacterium. The sequence goes on from JBAVYX010000423.1 coordinate 3,307, forward strand.
ACGTCGAAAACTGGAGCTTCTGGCTCGACCTGAAGATCCTGATTCGCACCGCGAACGTGGTTATCCGCGG
>JBAVYX010000424.1:0-3160 GCA_049588475.1 Silvibacterium sp.
CTGGAACCCAGTAGTAACCGTTGGGACCACCCCCCCACGCCCAATATCCAGGAGCCCACATGTAATTTGGTTGCGGGCAAAGCGGCTGCTCGTAAACCGGCAGTTCCGGGGGAGCCATGGTGATTCCTACTCCTACCGAAATCTGCGAGAAAGATAGGCACGGAAGCGTGCCGAACAACGCAATCATGGGCAACGCAACCAGAGTGAGATTGCGGATCGAGCGAATAACTTGCATTTATCTACCTTTTGGCCATCGACTCTTACTTGCAGAGGAAAGGGCAAGTCTTTGAGGAGCGACAGCTAAACCTTCTATTTTGATGGGAACCCATTGCGCTACCTGGGCCGCATCAGTCCGGCAAACATTCGTAGTTGTTTAGTGAGAGGGTTGCAGCTCAATCCCGATCACCGACTTGTCTGTCATCGGCCTACGTGGATGTTCTGGAGCAAACTGAAACCACCGAACAGATTCACAATCCATATCACAACGCAAATCACGACGACGCCATTGAGGATCGACTTGATGCTGGATTGCATCGGAATGAACCGGTTCACAAGCCATAACAGAATTCCTACGACGACCAACGTAATGACGAGTTGCATGAGTGGCATATCGTGTTATCCTTTCGAATTCCTGAAGCTGACCGGGGTCCTTAAAGAATCCCAGTCAGCTTGCCCTTATCCCTACTGTTTGGCCGTTTACTTCTGGTCTTCTCTCACTTCGGCAATCGTGCCTGCGCGGCCCGCATCAGCGATCGCTTTCATAAAGCCCAAGGTAGACTTCGGGGCATGGACGTTACCGGACAGAATGCTCCGGAAGGAAACCTCATGACCGTAAATCGCACGCGTCGAGTCGTCGTCGGGCTGTACCACAGCGCCGTTCAGTGTGATTCCTGCGAACAGGCCTCGCGCACGCGAGTAGGTGAGGACTTCGGTGTTTAGTTTCCAGTCAGTACCGGCGGACGCATGACGGCCCACTGGACCTGCCGCGGCCGATGCATCACCGCTGAGTTCGAACTTGCTGGAAAGCAGATGCTGAAACCCCTGGTCATTCATGACCAGCATGACGATGTCTACGCCTTCCACGCCAATCTGCAATCCCCAGTTGCCGCCGCCAATCGAGACAAACGCGGGAGCGCTCCAGCCCTCGGGCGTGCGGCATGACGCGATACCCCGACCGTGCTCGGCCCCAAAGATGAACCCGCCCTTTACCAAGTGCGGAATTACGACGATGCACTTCGCGCCGCTCAGCACTTCTTCTGGAATGCCTTTATCGGGAGCGTCCAGGATGGCGTGGATTACGTCTGAGGACATTCGCAGGCGGTCAATCGAGTCCTGATGTCCTGTACCAGCCCATAGATTTCCGCTCGCCAGCGCAAAGGCGCTGATCAATAGCACAGAAGTCATCTTCATAGGTGTTTTCCTTGAAATGCGAAGAGCTAAGAGGGACAGATGTCAGATGGGCTGACTTAGCTCAGAACCATGAGGGAGCCGATAACACGGACTCTTCTCCAAAGTCATTGTTTCAAAGATGCGGACCAATAACTGAGCTAAACAGCTCACATCTGCCAGTGAAATAGGGACTCCGCTATTGAATAGCGGGCACGACCTGATTGCCGGAGATGGCCAACGCCTTTGCGGGAGGAGGCACCGTCAGGGTTGTAGTACCGTCAGACGCAGACAAAACCGCGCTCTGCTGAATCTGATATGGGTAAACCTTGACCTTGGCCACCACAAACCACGGATACTTCTTTACCTCAATAGACTCAACTTCGGCTGCGTTGAAGCGCTCATTTACGCGGCGAAGAGCCAGCTTCAGGGCGCCGGCAATCGCTTCCTGCGATGTTTGTCCCACTCCGCTTCTGAGCGACCCTTCTCCAATCCACATGAAATGCCAGCCGCGACGCCGGATCTCCTTATCCAGCCAGTGGGCATCTCCCGACTGCACAAAGTTCCAGCTTTCTCGAAATTCTTCAGTTACAAGGTTGAGGCTATCGGGCAGTTCGACGTGCCCACGTAGCAGCATAGTAAGTTCAGTTATCTTGCGCATCGGGACAGCTCTTTCTTATTACGTTCACGAGTTGAGATTGGGCCCTCTCGAAGGCGCGAGGATCCACCTGTCTGGCTCCAGCCGAAAAACCTGCGAAGACGCCAGGTGTTTCGGCTGGGCGGTTACGTAACAAATCGAAACTGTAGCAATAGACGCAACCAGCTTCGTGCGCAGGACAGATGGCTCTGTCGAGATCTTTTGAGAACGCCTTTGAGCACTCCGGGCAGGTAAGTCTAATGTGCGCATATCCGGAAGAGAGGTGCCCGTTGTTCGGAATCCAGGCTGGCGCTGACGTGTTGGGAAGTTGGAGCGACGACAGCCCTTTCGGGTGGGCCATGTCTTCCACAATCTGCAGCAAATAATCCAGACGGCTGCCCTTTTCATAGAATGCGGCAGCGCAAACCCCAGGCGGCATACCGACACCTGAAAATGCGCCGCTCATGGCGATCGCCTGAATCGCTGGAAACTCGTCACGGACCACTGATAGCAGTTCAAATCCCGAAAAAACTGGCATGTTGAGGTCGGAGAGAAGAATGTCCGGAATTTCCCGCCTAATCGCGGCAAGTGCCGTGAAACCATCTTCAGCAGATCGCACACCATAGCCAAACTCAGTAAAGATCTCCGACAATGCTTTTCGAGTAGAGGGCTCATCATCAACGATAAGCAGGTTTACTCTCGCGCCAGGCATCATGAACCCTCCTCTGAGCATCTGACCTTTGCTCGTGTGAGAAGTGTTCCATTGCCCTGATCAGGATTCTGTTCAATTTTGAACACCCTTGCCGTCTGAGCCTGGTCGCCCTCATTTTAGCCAGCGGAGTGTTCTGAGAAAGAAGCACCTACAGTGCCTTTGCGGATAATTTAATCGTGCAGAATCACATTGAGCAGCGACTTATGAACCTGGATTCGGCCGTTGTATGTAATAAAGCCGAGCTTGCGAAACCGATTCATGAAGAAGCTCACGCGGGAGCGGGTGGTGCCGATCATTCCCGCCAGGGTTTCCTGCGTGATCTGGGGAATCAGCGTTTCCGGTTCACCGGGCTTGCCGAATTCCGCCATTAACAGGAGAATTCTCGCCAAACGCTTTTCGCTGGAGTTGAAAAGCTGATCGACGAG
>JBAVYX010000425.1:0-4554 GCA_049588475.1 Silvibacterium sp.
CTACTTAACAGATAACAAATGGCTTATAGCTATGTAATAGAGAATAAATTTACCTTTCCATTTTTGGTTCGCCAGCCGTTCATCGTGTAATAGATCACTGCTCCCGCCGTGGCATCGGGGATGGTCAACGTCGAGTTCGGATATGTCCTGACGGCAGACTGAATGTCGGTATCGCCGCTGACGGCTACCCACGACTTCGTCAACGCCGTATTCGGGGCCGATTACGGTGGCTTCCGGCGAAACCATCAAGGCGATTGCCGTATTGAACGGATTTACCAACAGCCCAGACGTGTCGGCCGCCTAGGCCATCGCGCCATAGGTGTCGTCGCATTTTTTGCAGTCGAGGGCCTGGCCGAGCCTTGAAGCGCGGCCTTCGGCAGTCTCGACCCAGGGGCGGTTTTGCCAAGGTGGATCGTGGCGGACGTGCTGGGTGTGTCCGCAGGCAAGCTCTGCTACCCAGTGGCGTTCTTCATCTTGGTGAAAGCCTGTAATCTTCTGTTTCATCACTCCAATTAGTCATGCGGCTCTGGCCCTGTCTTCGAACGTTCATGAAGGAGAGCTGTGGCCCGCGCATTGCAGCACCCCAACGTAGGCGGCCCACGGGCCGACGGCATCGCGGTATTGGTGCGCCATAACCCTTGAGATCTGGTGCAGGTGGGTTAAGTCATGAACTGCCCAGGTCGCCAACAGCTCGGATAGAGTCACTGCTCCAAAGGCAGGGTGCTGTCCGCGCAGTTCGAGTTCTTCCTGTCCTAGATTCAACGCACGCAGTTCGCCCAGGTTTTCTGATCGCAAACGAGCAAATTCGTCCAATAATTGCCCGAGCGACTTACCTTGACTCTCTTGTATGTGTCCCCAACGATCAAGCGGCTCAAATGGCCGACTCTCGCCGAATTGCAATACTATCCTTGCCCGCGGCATCCAATCGGTGCGCTCGCAATGAATCAGATGGCCGACGACTTCGAACGTGCTCCATGTGTTCTCCCCTTCATTTCGCAATGTCCACGCTTCGGGCAGATCGCGCAGGAGCGCATCGAGAACGGCGGGGGTGCGCGTAAGCAGTGACAGTGTTTGTGACAAGTCGTGTTCCATGATGCTCCTTAATTCGCGGAAGAGATCCTCCAAAGTATCTGTTCTCAAGTGTAGATCTGGCGGCTCGGTCAATCATTGACGTGGGTGCGGCTCTCCACGACCATCTTCAATCACGGTCATCTTCAATCCATATCGCGGTCTCAGAGAGATGAGGCCCTGAGGCTCAACCTTTTGGCCCGGCACCAGTCGCAACCGATAGCGCTGGGCGAGCGTTGCGAGGACCAACATCATCTCCGTCATAGCGAAGGACGCGCCGATGCAAACACGTGGGCCGGTGCCAAACGGTAAGTAGGCGTAGCGCGATCGTCCCGCACTGCGATCGGGGGAGAATCGCTCCGGATCGAATTGTTCGGGATGGTCCCACAATTTTTTGTGCCGGTGCAGCACCCATGGGGCGATGGAGACCGTGGCACCTTTGGGAATCTTCACGCCGCAGACCTCGTCATCGGCGAGGGCTCCCCGCCAGGCCATAGTGGGAAATGGGGGATACAGCCGGAGCGTCTCTTCGAGAACCATCCGCGTATACGGGAGACGGGCGAGATCGTCGAGCGCCGGTACGCGTCCGGCCAGCACGCGATCAAGCTCGGCGTGGAGGACAGCTTCCTGCAACGGATGCTGCGAGAGCAAATACCAGATCCAGGTAAGACCCAGGGCCACGGATTGATGTCCAGCCCCAACGACGGTGATGATCTGGCCGTGTATCTCCTCGGCGCTCAGGCTGCGGCCGGTTTCGGCGTCCTTTTCCCGGATGAGCCGTCCCAGGAGGTCGTCGCCAGAATGGGTCCTTTCTCGGGTACGTTGTGCACTGAGGCGATCGATGGACTCGTTAAAGTGCCGGAAGCTGCGACGGCCCTTATGACGCTTGTATGCCGCCCATGGTCGATCGAGCAACGGAACGAAATCAAAGAGATCGAGGACTCTCTCTGGCTGATTACGCCTGAATGTGCGGTCCATGATCGGGGCCAACTCGGCGCTATCGGAAGAAAAGATAATTCGCAAAATGATCTCGAGGGTCATCGTGGCCATTTCCGCGAAGACTTCGAGGGCTGTTCCCTGCGGCAGGGCGTTCCATCTGGCAAGCAGCGCCTGTGCGGCGTCCAAAATGATGGATGAATTTCCGGCGATGGAGCGGTAGTCGAAGGAGGAGGACATCGTTCGACGCCGCTCGCGCCACTCTTCGCCTTCTCCCGCTACAAATCTGCCAGACTCGGCTCCTGAAATGTGCGGTTCGATATTGCCCTTGATGTAGTTGTCCGCGTTGTCAACCAGCACGTGTTTGATGCCTGCAGGATCGTTGACGATGAAGGTGTGAAGCTTCCAAACCCTGGTCTCGATGATCCATTCGTTAAAGACGTCCTGGTGAAACACGGCGATGGCATTGTTTCGCACCGTCCGGAGGTATTTGAAGAATGGCAGTGGAGCTGCAGGCGGAATTGGTCCGGCAAGGATGGGTGATGCCTGAACGAAAGCGGTATCAGTCTTATCCACTCATCTGGAAGACTAATCCATTTCTCCGCGAGCTATCACTGTGTCACCGGTGCGGATTTGCTCGCTAAGAAGGTTTCGCGAGGGTTTTCAGAAACATCCTGGAGTTGAAGGTGTTTTGAATATCGATATGGAAACAAACAGGCTGCGAACAGGCACGGTTCTCTGGATAATGCTGGCGGGGATTTCTTTTGTTCCAGTTGGCACCAGAGCGCAGACCGGGGGATCGCAACCGCAGTCCTATGAGGCGGTGCGGCAAATTTTCTACCTGACCAACCAGGAGCGAGCCGCCTATGGACTCCAGCCTCTCCGCTGGGACCCGGCACTGGCTACTGCCGCAGCCCAGCATGCCGTTCGCATGGTGATGGATGAAAAGTCTCTCTCCCACCAATACCCTGGCGAACCGGATTTAGTTGCCAGGGCTGCCCAGGCTGGAGCGCACTTTCAAGCCCTCGCCGAAAACATTGCGATTGGTCCGGGCGCACAGGCCGTCGAAAGGCAGTGGATGAATTCGACCCCTCATCGCGCTAATATTCTGGACCCGCAAATGGATGCCATTGGGATTGCGGTGTTGGAAAGGCGCGGCTTTCTTTACGCCGTCGAGGATTTCTCCAATGCCCCGGAGGCTCTGACCCCAGGCCAGGTAGAGCGGAAGGTGCAAGACCTGTTGCGCGACCAGGGGATCGATCCCTCCGGCCCGCGCAGCGTCGGCGAGCAGGCATGCGCGATGAATGAGGGAACACCGGCCGGCGCCATGGACATAGGCCAGGTGAAAGCTGTAGTGCGCTTTCAAACTTCTGACCTTAGCCGACTGCCCAACGGGGTTGCGCAGCAATTGCGCGGCGGCCGGTTCACGAAAGCTGCTGTGGGTTCATGCAGGGTCCAGGGCAACTTGACCACGTACCGCGTGGCCGTGGTGCTCTACTAATTGCGCTAGTTAAACTTCAGAGACTCTACATTCCGATCCTGACCCGAACATCAACGGTTGCCCAGGAATACGAGCGTGACGCCGATCGCCACAAGCAGGACGCCGAGCCAGCGCTGACGGCTGACCCGCTCATTTAGAAAGGCCAGCCCGCCAAAGGCGCCGGCGACGTAGCTCAATGCTGTCACGGGGACAACGAAGCTGACGTTGTATATGGAGAGCGCGCCCAGCAGAGCGAAGAAGGCGGTCGCCATCATTCCCACACCAACCCACATCCACGGCAGGCGAAGGGCTCTCAGGATAACCTTCGCGATCTCGATGGGACGGAAGCTGGTGGCTTCGCCCACTTGCTTCATGGCGCGCGAGACGCACAGTTCGCCGCCCGTGCCGGCGACCACGATCAGCGTAAACAGGATCAGTTGGCGCAAACTAAACGGGCCCCGTAGTTCGAGGGCTGGTGCGGCCCACCACAAAGACTCCCAGGCAAATGACGGCGATTCCGGCCCAGCGGAGGGGAGAGACTCTTTCCCCCAGCATCAGGTAGCCGAGAAGGGCAACCACTCCGTAGGCGAGCGAGGAGGCGGGCTGCACGAAACTATAGTCGGCCCAGGAGAGCACCAACATGTAGGCCACGAAGAATGTGACCAGCGAGGCGATTCCCATCCAGATTGAGGGGGACGCAAAGATTCTCAGGCCGGTATGAAGCAGTTCGGCAGGGGGCCAGAGGGTCAGGTCACCCATATGCTTCATTCCTTTACCCAACAGGACGTTGCCAAGCGGGCCTGCGATCACCATGATGGCAATCATTAAGAAAGTCTTCAGATGCAGGGGTTTGTGAGGCGTCATCGGCTTTGCGCAACGCCCGTCGCAGCAGAAATCATTCTTTGATTGTATAGGTGTGACCGGGAAGTTCAGTAGCGGGCCAGTTAAAGCGATATCATAGTTACTATAATGTGCCAAAGCGGAGCCTGAACCAAGCTTGAGCATCTTGAGCGGTGATTTGTGGGAGTAGATGTGTGATGGCCTGTTCGAGTGCTTCGCGGGTGCGTGCC
>JBAVYX010000426.1:0-2206 GCA_049588475.1 Silvibacterium sp.
AACAAGAGCTACCGTGTCGACGAGACCTATATAAAGGTCAAGGGGCACGACAAGTATCTGTACCGGGCTGTGGATTCGACCGGGCAGACGATCGATTTTCTGCTGACGGCGAAGCGCGACACCGCCGCGGCTAAGCGCTTCTTTGAGAAGGTATTTAGCTCATCCTCCAATCCCATTCCGCGGGTCATCAACGTGGATAAGAACCCGGCCTATCCGGCTGCAGTGGAAGCCTTGAAAGCCGAGGGCACTCTCCCCCGCCGAGTTCGTCTGCGCCAGTGCAAGTATCTCAACAATGTCATAGAACAAGATCATCGAACCGTCAAAAAGCGGACCTGGTTGGCAAAAGGCTACGGCGCCTTTCAAAGTGCTTGGCGAACTCTCGAAGGACTAGAAACCGTGAACATGATCCGCAAGGGCCGAGTCAGATGGGTAGCAAAGGGCGACGCGGTTGCGGAAGCACGGTTCATCGCCAAGCTCTTCGCTATCGCTGCCTAACTTTTCCCTCACCTTCACAACTCAGCAGCGCCTCAGCTTCGTGGGCAGCAAACTTCGCAATGAAACCCTCGCGCGCTACAGCAGCATCGCACCGGGGAAAGCAACAATCTGTTCTGATTGCTCATTCCTGACAAAAACCTAAAATCCAAACATCCTGGCTACGTCGATGTTGTTGTGCCTTTACCAGAGCAGGTTGCACAGATGTCCACCTAGAAACTCCCCGTCTAAGCTGACCATAGAGCCATGAGCAAAACAGGACAGCTTTTGGAACCATGCAGACGGATACTATGTGCAAGAGTCCCGACTAATGATGTCTGCAACGTCAATCATTAAGAGGAGAAAATTATTCAGGTGCGAGCAGTGCCGAAGGGATTCTCTATTGCTTTCGTCGCTAACAGGGCTAAGAGGCTCTCCGTTTAACACTTCGACGGAAGAGTGAAAAGTTGATACGCGAGTGGATGAAGAGGAAGGGCAGTGCATATGGCTATTCGATATAGGTTCCGGCTTCGCGATCCGATCACAAACGCCGTGACCCACGAATCCGATCCGTTCACGACTTTGGAAGCCCGCCAGTTGTCCATCCGCCACTTCACGCGCGACGGCTGGCATCGCATCGAGCGATTCGAAGAATCGATATCAGAGGGAGCGACGCCGAATTAGGACACTAGCAAAAACCACCGCGGGTTTTGGGGTCGGAGTACGACCGGGCTGCTCTCGAGCACGGATCCGAACGCAAGACCGAAGCGAAGCTGGCGGATGGAACCGGGCGGGAAATCTGAAATTCCGAGCTCTTACCGCCGCGGAACCTGGGCGATTTTCTGCAGATTTGCAGTCGGTGCAATGCCGCTTTGTCGATCGTCCGAAAAGCGCGGTCCACAGAGTCCGATGAGTTACCCTCCTGGCTCATGCAGGCACGCGGCACTTCCGTAGCCGATTTTGATCAGCGCGCCGCGCATATCTCCATCGTCATTCTCACCTAGTGGAAAGCTACCGCACTGCTCACGGAGTCGCCGTGCGACTTGGCAGAGACGAGGCAAGCACAGAAGATCTGCGAACGCGATGATCCAACATCGCAGCCTTTTCGATGAACTCGTTCAAGTACAGAGCGCGTCGATGGCCCCGAACGGCGCGCTCATCTCTTAGGTCGTTCGCAAATAGGCAGTTTCTTGTATTAGATTGCTCAGCTATTTGGCTTAAAAAGTGGAAGACTGCTTAAGGCGGCTTTCGGGATTCACCGGAACAGCTTGGCCTCACCTATGGCGAGATGGTAGTTCAACGATAGATAAGCTCAACGCTGGCAAAGCTGCCGGCCACTACGGACGGGCTGAAAGAAGTTTCCCATGGGCTGGATTTCGGGTATTTTCCACCGTCGCAAGATTTACAGCGATCTTTCTGAAGAAATCCGCCTGCGCATTGAAGAGCGCACCGAGCAATTGGTGCGCGAAGGCATGAGCTTAAAGGAAGCCGAACAGCAAGCCCGCCTTGCCTTCGGCAACCGCACGCCGCTTAAAGAACGCAGCCGCGAAGTGTGGCAATGGCCCACGCTTGAGTCGATCGCGGCCGATGTGCGGGTTGCCCTGCGGCAGCTGCGTAAGTCTCCCGGTTTCACCATCGCCGCTGTTTTGACGCTGGCACTGGCCATCGGGGCAAACGCAGTGGTGTTCGGCATCATGGATGGCCTAGTCCTGCGGCCGCTGAACGTGCCGCAGTC
>JBAVYX010000427.1:0-4607 GCA_049588475.1 Silvibacterium sp.
GTATGGACGTTGCCTGAACGGTGCCCATCCTGGGAATGGAGAGTGCCCACACCGAAAGCAGCTCCAGGAGCATCGCTTCGAATGCATAGTCCACTTTATCGATTTCATCGATGAGCAGGACACAACGTTGCTCTTGTTCGATCGCTTCGAGCAATGGACCTGCCACGAAATACGCCCGGCTTGTCACCTCGCGCTTGATTTCTGCCCAATCGGGCGTCTGGTCGCTCTTGCTCATCAAGAGCACATAGAGCTCTTGAAGGCTTTTATCGTATTGCCCGATGGCTTTTTCTTCGTTAATACCCTGGTAGCACTGAAATCGCAGTATCGGTACGCCATAGGCACGCGAGACCGACGTGGCCAATTCCGTCTTACCGGCCCCGGCGGGCCCTTCGAGCATAATCGGGCGATGGAGTTTTCCGGCCAGGTAGACGGTTGTAGCAGTCTTCTGATCGGTGAAATAGCCTGCGCGCTCCAGTGCGGCGAGGGTTTCGTCTGGAGATGCATACATCAGGTCCGTCCTCCTGGATCGCTCTCAGGGTGGTGAGAGCGTAGGACGGACCCGGTTTTCGGTCAAACGCGCGGAAGTTCGGACCGGGGTCTAGTGCTCCGGGTAGATTTTCTGGTCCGGCCCCATCCAACCCTTTTCGGTCAGCTGGAACGGATAGTTACTCTGATAGGTCTGGATTGTCCCGGGAGGTCGGTTTCCGAGCTGCACCAGGCTCTTTTCTTTTGCCTCGTAATACAACGTGTACACTTTTACCCCGTTAACCTCTTCCATCTGGCCATTGGTCTTTGTAAGGCTGATCAAATCCTCCAAATGAGGCTTCGCATGAGTATTTGTCCAAACCGCTTTCGCGTCTTGTTCTGTTGGAGGAGATGGCGTTCGCTTACATGCCGTCATCAGGCATGCGACTGCAAGCCCTAGAGTCATCAAAGAAAAGGAGCGCTTCATAAGGGGAGTTGATCCTTAATGGGGAGTTGGCCCTTTCGCTTTCTCAATATTTTCGAGAATTGGCTTCATCTGGTCAAACGTCGCATTGAATGCGTCTCGCGCTTCGACAAGACCTCTTTCCGGGCCGTATCGAATCACCAGATGCACGATGAGCGCCCGCGCTAACGCGATGTCGGCCAGCAAGGGTATGAACGGCTCCGGGCATGAAGCCTCCATGTCCTGGACGAATGCCAACAGTCTCTCTGTGTACTCGTCACTTCGCGCTTTGCCTAGATCAGTGATCCGATCAAACTCTTTGCTTGAATCGTCGTTCATCTTTCGTGCCAACCTGCAGAGGGGAAATGCCTCGCGTTTGTTGTATCACTAGTCTTTCCCAATCTGAAAACGCTTGGAATACTCGAGCCCTGCGTCCGGGGATATATTCCCTAGTCGTCATTCGAAAAATGTAAGTTCCAGCCGGACCGCCAAATCGGTGACATGCGCGGACAGAGATTTAATTGCGGGAAATTGCACTTATTGCGGTGCCATTTGACCGAGTTTCGAACCTGTTTTACACATAACTCTCGCGATTTGCACGGACAGGCTACCTGGACCTTGGCACCTACCCCACGCAGGTTTAGGCGACGCGCCGGTACGGGCGAATTCCTGAGCGCAATTGTTCGACAAGTACAGAGTTTGATCCGAACTCGTGGAGAAAAGATAGGGCCCTTGCGGAATTCCTTTTCGGGAAAGCAAAGCTCTTGGAGGACACATGCCACAGCCAAGACAGATTTCAGCTCTTCATCTGATCGAGGTCCCAACAGACCACTCTGAGGGCTTCAGTCATCCGAGCTCGCCGGAAGCTCGGGCACAGGTTGATACAACAGTGCGCGAAGCCCACAGGGATCCTCTTCTCACAGCCGAGGATGTTGCTCGACGGCTGAACGTTAGCAAGGACTGGGTCTGGGATCATTCCTCACGCAAGGCCCCACAGCTGCCCGTCATCCGAATGGGCGATGGCACCCTTCGATACCGATCGAGCCGGATCGAAGCGTTCATTTGCGAAAGGGAACGCCTCTCTGCTATACGGCCCGGACGCCGGTAGAATAGTAGCGGCCCACTGTTTCCCGCACAGAAACTGAGGAACAAATGGGTAAATCGCACCAGGCAGGATGGGTCGTTCTGCGAGGCAAGCGCTGGTATGGGTATTTCCGCAGACGCGTAGCCGATCCTAGGACGGAGGAGGAACTGGCCGATACGGTCTGCATTCGGTTGGGCCTCCGATCAGAAATGACCAAGTTCGAGGCGCGGGAAGCGCTGCGGGCGGAAGTCACCAAACAGACAGGCCAGAACCTCGGCGGCAGAGTCCTCAAGGACAGCTCGACTGCCTTCGGATGGTTTGTTCGCAACCGCTACTTCCCGCTACGAGAGGGGGACTGGCGGCCGGAGACGGCGAAGGTGAAGAAGATCCAGATCGAACAAGACCTGTTGGCGAAGTTCGAGGAGTATCCTCTCGACTCGATCGACAAGTTCATGCTGCAAACGCATGTGAACGAACTGGTGGAACGGATGTCCCAGGATCGTGTGAAGCAGGCGCGGTCCTATCTGAAGTCCATCTTCGATGAGGCCATCGAGCAGGAGTTCCTGACCAAGGACCCAAGCCGGAAGCTGAGGATCCCGAAAAACCTTCGGCCCAAGGACAAACAGGTCCTGACTTGGGAACAACTCTGGCTGGCACTGGAAAAAACCGGCAGGAGAGACCGTCTTCTGTTGATGCTGGACATGACCGAGGCGCTGCGTCCGAGCGAGCTGTTCGCTCTGCGCTGGCGCTCCTTCGATAACGTGGACACGTTGTCGATCACCGAAACCATCTACAAGGGCAAAATCCGGCCCTTTGGGAAGACTGATGGAAGTCTGACGGATATTCACCTGCCGCCAGGCCTGGCTACCGAGCTGCGCCTGTGGAAGAAGGAGAATCCCAAGGCATCTTCTGATGCATTCATCTTCCCGAATTCACGAGGAGGATTCATGGACACGGGGAACTATCGCAACCGCGTTCTGAACCCTCTCGCGGAAAGGCTTGGACTGCCGAAACTGAACTTTCAAGTGTTGCGCCGCACGATGGCGACACAGGCGCAGAGCATGGGTTCAGTGAAGGACATTCAGGCACACCTGCGGCACGCGAAGGCCGATACCACGGCCAACGAGTACATGCAGGAATTACCGGAGAGCGTTAAGCAGATGGTCGGATCGGTCTACACCATGCTGATGAAAGGAGGGGAATCCCAGCAAGTTACTGAGCGTTTGCTACCAAAAGCTACCAACGTCTCGGATGAACTTGCTGTAAGTGATTGAAAAGATGGTAGGCACGAGGAGACTCGAACTCCTGACCTCTACCGTGTCAAGGTAGCGCTCTAACCAACTGAGCTACGCGCCTGCTTTGTTGTCATCGACTTAGCGTAAACCGAAGGATTTACGCTAAGTCGCCGATTTTCCATTCCTTCTCCTGCTTCCCATTTGTTCCACCGAATATAACCAATTTTCGGGAGAACGGACACCATGATATTTTGGTGTTCATCTCGGTTGGTCACTGACTTTCGGGATATCCATTTGTAGCTCTGTCGCTATAGTGTAGCAAAGAAATTGGGGCCTGCTCGGCCAACTCCGGCCGGGAAAGACCCACAATCTCACTCCGGGCGAATTGAAAGCCGCTCTCGAATCGGCTCTGTTCGAGACAAAACGTCCGACCTTCCGGACTTCAGGGACACGGAAAAACGGATGCTGCTGGCCTGGCAGGAGGGAGTAAATGGTCTGCGAGATCGCCACGTGTATACCGTTGGGGACTGGCCAGCCGGCAAAGTTTTCGACGGAATCTTCGATGTGCCGCGGCTTGAATCGCCACGATCAGTGGTCGGCCGTTCGCCTCTACTCGGTGGTCGCTCAAAGGCCCCACGGAACAAACCCTGAACCATCGAGTGGGACTCGTCGCGCAGATACCATGGTGGATGTGGATGTGTTGCAACTTCAGGGTTGCTGTGTAGTGACGTGAAGGAATCGCGAAATGGTTAACCCGACCGGCGATCTTCAAATGGCGACAGACCGAACCCGGATTCATACTTTGTGCGGTCCGGTGGTATCTTCGCTATTCTCTTTCGCTACGCGATGTTGAGGAGCTGCTGAAGAAGCGTGGTCTCAACGTCGATCACACAACGGTCGGCGCTGGGTGCAGTGTTACAGCCCTGAGCTGGAGCAGCAACTGCGACGGCATCTTAAGCCGACAAACAAGTCTTGGCGGGTGGACGAAACTTACGTTCGGGTGAAGGGTCGCTAGTGCTATTTGTACCGGGCCATCGATTCCACGGGTGCACTATCGATTTCCTGATATCAGCATTGCGTGACGCAGATGCTGCCAAGCGCTTGTTTCGCAAGGCGCTCAGCGAGCGATCCCATCCTCAACCTCGAGTGATCAACACCGACCTGGCGCCGATCTACAACTCCGCGATCCGTGACAGTAAGAAGGAAGGAACACTGCGCCCTCGTTGTCGACATCGACCCGTGCAGTACTTGAATAACATCCTCGAACAGGATCATCGCGCCATCAAACGTCGAGTGAACGCCAAACAGGGATTCCGAGAATTCCAGGCGGCCCGGCGAACCATTCAAGGCTACGAAGCAG
>JBAVYX010000428.1:0-23845 GCA_049588475.1 Silvibacterium sp.
CATGTGCTGCTCGCGTGCCTGAGAAAGCAGGCCATCAACCAGCGTGAAGTCGAACTTACCCTCGGTTGGCTCGATCAACTCCCAGGAGAGCGGCGTGAGCACGGTGTTCAACGACATGGCGGCCAGCCGTGGCCACTCGGGCTTCATATATTCCAGGCTCGACGAGCTGGAATTGTGCAACTCTCCGGCCAGCATGAGAAATGGCTTGCCATCGACGATCAGCTGGGTGGTAACTCCACGCTTTTCGAGGTGAGGTGCGGCGGTTTCCTGTGCGGGAAGCACGCTTGTAGTGAGCACAAGAAGGGTCGAGGCAATCGGGAGGAGAGAGATTTGAGAAGGCATGGTGACTGCCAATCTACCATACCGGTTGAGAGTGCTGGCCAATTTCGGGCCCGCCTATCCACGCAATATTTCTTCTACCCTCCGGAGGTCCTCTTCGGTATCGACGCCGATGGTGTCGTAGGGCGTATCAGCAACGTAGACATCGATTCCATTTTCGAGAAAGCGCAGCTGCTCGAGTTTCTCGGCGGCTTCAAGGCTGCTGGGCAGCAGCCCGGGAAATCTCTTGAGCGCGTTTTTTCGATAGGCGTAGATGCCGAGATGTTTGCGGTATCGAAAGCCGCCAACATTGTCGCGGTCGTAGGGGAGAGTGGCGCGCGAGAAATAGAGCGCGCGTCCATTGGCGGCGGCGACCACCTTGACGGCGTTGGGATTGTGGATTTGATCGGGCGAGCAGCGAGTGGCGAGGGTGGTGACCTCCACCTCTGGTCGTGTCATGGGCTCCAGCAGCGCGTCGAGATGCTCGGGGCGCAGCAGGGGCTCATCGCCCTGGATGTTGATGTAGATATCGGCGGCTATGGACTCGGCGACCGCATGTACGCGATCCGTGCCGCTGGCGCAGTCCTCGGGAGTGAATACGGCCGGAAGGTTGTGCTCCTGGGCGAAGGAAAGAACCTCTTCCGAATCGGTAGCGATGAGTACCTGGTCGAGGAGCGGGCATGCCCGCGCAGCGCGGTAGACCCAGCCAATCATGGGTTCACCGGCGATTTCGCGAAGCACTTTGCGGGGCAGTCGTGTGGAGCCGAGGCGCGCGGGAATGACGGCAAGAATGCGCTGTTTCCGGATTTCCTGATACGCGACACTGGGTTCAAGCAAGACGAAATCCTCGAGAGTACTTCGTAAATGCAGTGTAATTGAGAGAATCGGCGGTCTTTCGCCTTGATGTCTATACGTATAGACAGGAAATCTCTTGCGTCGCCTTATGCTGAGCCGTTAGTGTGTCTTCTTGACGGCAAATCGATCATCGAGCACCGGCACTTTCCAATAAGGCAGGCACATGGCTTCTTCGACCACTTCCGACCAGCACCTCGATTCGATTCTCAGGGAGAATCGCGTCTTTTCCCCACCGTCTGAGTTTGCTGCGAAAGCGCACGTCCGCAGTCTCGCCGAATATGAGGAGCTAAACGCGCGATCGATCGCCGATCCCGAAGGGTTTTGGGAGAACGCTGCGCGAGAGCTGCACTGGTTCTCGCCCTGGACGAAGGTTCTGGACTGGGATTTACCCTGGGCAAAGTGGTTTGTAGACGGGAAAATCAATATTTCCTACAACTGTCTTGATCGCCATGTGCATAACGGCAAACGAGACAAGACGGCAATCCTGTGGGAGGGTGAGCCGGGCGAAGTTCGTAAGCTCAGTTATGGCGAGCTGCTTGCCGAGGTGCAGAAATTTGCGAATGCGCTCAAGTCGCTGGGCATCAGGAAAGGCGACCGGGTTGCGGTCTACATGGGAATGACTCCAGAGCTGGCGGTTGCGATTCTGGCCTGCGCTCGCATAGGAGCAATCCACTCCGTCATCTTTGGCGGCTTCGCCGCAACTGCTATCGTCGATCGCGTGAATGACGCGCGATGCGTAGCCATCCTCACCCAGGACACATCGTATCGCCGGGGCGGTGAGGTGAAGTTGAAAGCGACCGTCGACGAGGCGGTCATAAAGTGTCCGTCAGTCAAAAATGTTGTCATCTATAAGCGGTCGGGCTCGGCGGTTAACATGGTTGCCGGACGCGATCACTGGTGGCACGACCTGGTTGCCGCGGCTGACGCCGATTGTCCTGCCGAGGAACTCGACTCTGAAGATCCGCTATACATCCTCTACACCTCGGGGACAACGGGCAAACCGAAAGGTCTGGTGCATACGACGGGTGGCTATTCTGTCCAGACCTATCTGACGAGCAAGCTGGTCTTCGATCTGAAAGACGATGACGTTTACTGGTGCTCGGCAGACATCGGCTGGGTTACGGGACATTCTTACGTTATCTATGGAATCCTGCAGAATGGTGTTACCACGCTGATGTACGAAGGCGCTCCCAACTTTCCTGAGCTCGATCGCTTCTGGAAAATTATCGATGACCACAAGGTCACAATTTTCTATACTGCGCCGACTGCAATCCGCGCCTTCATCAAGTGGGGCAACCATTATCCCGAGAAGCACAGCCTGGCCAGCTTGCGTCTGCTAGGCACGGTGGGCGAGCCGATCAATCCCGAAGCGTGGATGTGGTATCGCGATGTGATTGGCAAAGGCCGGTGTCCGATTGTCGATACGTGGTGGCAGACGGAGACAGGCTCCATCATGCTGACTCCGCTGCCCGGCGCGATTCCTACCAAGCCGGGATCGGCGACGCTACCATTTCCAGGAATTGTGCCTGAGGTTGTTACAAAATTCGGTGAGCCGGTCGAGGCCGGGCAGGGCGGACTGCTAGTCATCCGCAAACCATGGCCTTCGATGGCTCGAACCATCTACAACGATCCAGAGCGCTATGTGAAGCAGTATTGGAGCGAGATTCCCGGCTCATATTTCACCGGTGACGGCGCCCGCCGCGACAAGGACGGCTACTACTGGCTCATGGGCCGAGTAGACGACGTGATCAACGTGAGCGGTCACCGGCTGGGCACGATGGAGGTCGAATCCGCACTCGTGGCCCATCCCAAGGTGGCCGAGGCGGCCGTGGTGGGGCGTCCGCACGAGATGAAAGGCCAGGCGATCGCAGCGTTCGTGACGCTTGAAAGCGGGCACGAGGCGTCGCAGGAATTGAAGGACGAGTTGCGCGCATGGGTGGCCAAGGAGATCGGCGCTCTCGCACGTCCCGACGATCTTCGTTTTACTGACCAATTGCCAAAGACGAGATCTGGAAAGATCATGCGCCGTTTGCTGCGTGAGCTGGCCACCAGTGGCGAAATCAAGGGCGATACCACCACGCTCGAAGACTTCACCATCATCGCCAAACTCAGGGAGCAAGACGAGTAGGAACCACGCGTCCAAACGGTACGAGGCGGACGCAAAATAAGGACAAGACGAGTGGAAAATTTCCGCTGGCGCACCGTCTCTCTACAGGTGGATAATTCCTTGTCGCTGGAGGCGAACTATGAAACTCAAACTGTTTATTGCTGGATTTGCTGAGATCGCGTTGAGCGTCGCTGTCTTCGCCCAGGCTGGTGGCGGTGGTGGAGGCGCCGCTGCTGGCTCCGCTGCTGCGAGCTCGAACCATAATGCGGAGATGTCGAGCGGTGTAGGCAAATATGCCAATTTTGATCAGACGCTGGCACATCAGCACGGGGGGATGTACTTTTCGGGAAAGGTCGCAGTTGAAGGTGGCGTTTTACCCTGGGATCCCATTCCGGTATCTGTCGATTGCAATGGTACCGTCCGCTACAACACTCTGACGGATGCAAAAGGTGGCTTCACCATCCAGGACGCGGGCCGCCTAACGACGGCTTCTGAAGTCGCCCCTCAAGTGGGTGCGAAGGCCCTGAACGCTGGATCGTTGGTGGGTTGTCAGGTTAAGGCATCGCTGGCGGGTTTTCAATCGAGCGCGGTCACGATTAGCAATGGCAACCTGATGGACAATCCAGACATCGGCACCATCACACTTCATCTAAATGAACATTCGGCGGGCTATGGAGTGAGCCCCACCACCGCAACGGCTTCAAAAGACGCCTTGAAAAGGTTTGACAAAGCCCGCTCCGAGGCCCTAAACAAGAACCTTGACGGCGCGCAGCATGATCTGGAGAAGGCCGTCCAGATGGATCCCAAGTTTGCTGAAGCCTGGTACCAGCTCGGGAAGCTGCAGGCGACGACGAAGCCGCAGGATGCTCTCGCTTCATACGAAAAGGCGGTGGCTGCTGATCCGCAGTATGTGGCGCCATACGAGCCGATCGCCGAGCTGGCCGCACAGCAGAAAAAGTGGCAGGAAGTCGCGGACGCGGCAGACCACTACCTGAAGCTCGATCCCGTCGGAACACCGCAAATCTGGTATTACAGCGCGGTCGGGAATTTCAACCTCGGCAAAGGTGACGTGGCGGAAGAGAGCGCAAAGAGGTCTCTGGCCATGGATCCTCAGCATCTGGCGCCGAACAGCGAGCAGTTGCTCGCTGTAATCCTTGCCAGCAAAGGCGAATTGGCCGAAGCTCTCGACCATCTTCGAAATAGCCTTTCATATACCCCCGCCGGACCAAATGCGGATCTCATCAAGCAGCAGATCGCGCAGCTGGAAAAGGCCATTCCTTCAGCGAAATAGGAGAGACGCAGCGGACGCTGCGTCTTTTTCCTTGACACTATATATCTAAAAGATATATATCATAAAGATATGGTACGATCGAATCAGAGCCAGTTTGCATTACTGGGCTTGCTCAGTTTCGGGGCGATGTCCGGATACGATCTGAGACAGTTAAGCGGCTGGTCGGTTGGGCATTTCTGGCGCGAGAGCTATGGGCAGATCTACCCGACGCTCAAAAAAATGGCGGCGGAGGGACTGGTGCGCAGGAAGACAGAGGTCAACCCGGGCAGGCCCGACCGGCATGTTTACGAGTTGACAGCCGCCGGGCGCAAGGAACTGAACAGGTGGTTAGAGAGACCGCCCACGGTCGAGGTTCCGCGGAACGAACTTCTACTGAAGCTGTTTTTTGGAGGGTTAGTTCCGCCTCGGGTGAGTGCGGAACACGTGGCGCAGCGTCGCGAGCAGTGCAGGCAGGTACTGGCGACGTACAAGGCCACGCGCGAGCGGCTGGAGATGGAAGCGGCCAAAGATCCGCAGAAGCCGTTCTGGCTGATGACGTTGAATTACGGCGAGCACATCGCCCGCGCAGACGCAAATTGGTGCGATGAAACGCTGAAGGAACTTGGGGAAAAGAAGGGACAAACAAAACGTAACTGACGAGGTGACATATGCGAGATCCATTGTGGATGCATGCATTTCTCGCAGTTCATATCGCGGCGGGATCGGGGGCATTTGTACTGGCTCCGCTGGCGCTGGTGACTGCGAAAGGCGGTAAGGCTCACCGGTTGTGGGGAAAGATTTATTTCTGGTGCATGACGGTTGTTGCCTGCACAGCGTTGGTGATGGCGCTGTACAGACCGGTGCTCTTTCTGGCGCTTGTGGCCATATTCAGTTTTTACTCCGCGTTTGTCGCCTACCGGGTGCTGGGGCAGAAAGCGGCGTGGAAGGGCGAGCCGGTCGTAAAACCCCTGGACTGGATTGCCGCCGTAGTCTGTTTCATAGCGAGCGCGGCATTGGCGCTGCTCGGCGCGGTAAAACCGGTGCTGGTTCAGAATCTGGCGATTCCCGCGATTGTTTTTGGCGTAATCGGCATGCGCATCGCGGGTACGGCAGTATGGAATTTCACGCATCCTCCAAGGACAAAGATGTTCTGGTGGTACGCGCACCTTCAGGGCATGATCGGCAGCTACATCGCTGCATGGACGGCCTTCTGCGTCGTGACGATTGGGCCGCGGCTGCACGGCGCGTGGTGGCTGTGGGTGCTGCCGACGGCGATCGGCGTTCCGGCGATCATTGCTACAACAGCTTACTACAAAAGAAAATTTGCGCCGCGGCTGAAGCCCGCGGTTCTGTGACGGAAGCGGGATGTCTGGTAGTTCGGATTGCTGTTGCTAATCGAATCCTGGCAGCATAGTCTGCTGCTACCGCCATCGGAGGCTTGCTTATGCGTGTGGCAAAGTCCTTACCCGTTGCCGCTTTGCTCGTTCTGGGTTCCTGCGCGATACTTTCCTCCGGACAAGCGCAGCAGGCTGCGACTCAGCGCCGCGCAGTACATGTGGAAGACGGCGGGATGAACGAGGTGCTTGAAAGCATCGCCATCCCTTCTACCGCCCACGCTCCTTTTCGTGCCACGCTCGATACGGAATGGGCGCGTCCTCTCGTGGGCGGTGGTACTTACACGTTTCAAAATGAGCGGCACATTGCGCGGGACAGCTTCGGAAGGGTGTATCAGGAGCGGTGGTATCTGGTTCCCAAGAATGGCAAAATCAAAACACAGATGTACTACATCCAGATCTTCGATCCCGTGGCCCACCAGTCTTATTGGTGTAGCGTCGCTGAAAAGGCGTGCGCGCTGAGGATTTACCATCCGGCGCCTGAGGTTACATTCGGAACGGAAGTCGGGGAGAAGGGAGTTCTTCCGGACGGATGGGGCTTTGTCACGCAGGAAGACCTGGGAAAGCAGAATGTGGCCGGCGTCGATACAATTGGCGTGCGCGAGACCAGCACCATCAATCCATGGATGGCGGGCAATGATAGGCCCATGAGTATCGTGCGCGAATACTGGCACTCGGCAGCGTTGAATATCAACCTGCTGTCGACAGTGAGTGATCCGCGCCTGGGCACAGAGAACTTCACGATTACCGAGATCAGCACTGCCGAACCGGATGCGCAATTATTTTCTCCGCCTGCAGGATACAAATTGGTGGACCAGCGGAGTTATTCAGCACCGGAGAATTAGGTCCTGTTAACAGGCCCTAGAAATCCACGTGCATGCGCACGCTGGGAACCCAGACTGGACCGCGGTCGCGGTTGTAGCCCGGATTGACGATGTGGGTGAGGCCCAGCGCTGCAAAGAGTCCCGCATGTATGTGGCAGTTGTAATAGGCCTCCACGATATTTTCCCGTCCATAGTTAAGCCGGCCGTCGCCGAGAAGAAAGCCCAGTCCACCATATTTCAGATAGTTCTGATGGTCTTTCTTGATGGCGTTGCTCACAAAGGCTACGCCGATCTTGTCGACTGGACGATGCCACTGGGAACCGTTATAGTCGCCGCCGAAAAGGACGGTCTGGTCGACTTCCGTGTAGGCGAACGATTCGTGCTGGCCCTCGTTCCAGCCGAAGCGGCTGAAGACGCGTAGGCTGTTGGTGATTTCCTGCTCGTTGTTCCAGCCAAAGCCGTACTTTATTGTTCCGAAGGGTGCGTTGTAGGCGATTTCCGGCGTGGGAGTGATGCCCGCAAGATAGTTATTGACGGCATCGCGGTAGATACCCATGTGGGCCTTGTTCACGAAGCTCAGAATACGCGTGGTGCCGTGACGGCCAGGGACGAAAGAGTGGCGTAGTTCGAACTCCATATTTTGACCATTTGCGCGCGAAAAAGCCCAGTCGAGATCGATGCCATTGGCGACGGTGGGCATGGCCATGAATCCATATCGGGCGCTCCAGTTGCGGTCGTCGTATTCAAGTACTGCCCCCACGGTATAACCGCGCGTATCGGCGGCATAGTCCCATGCGCCATTGTTGTCGATCGTCCAGTTGGTGAACTGCAAATGACTGTCGCTCCCGACGGAGTTGACGTCGAAAAGATCGGGGAGGGTCATTTTCCCAATGCGAAGTTCAAAGCGCCGGACCGGAACTTTGGTAGCCAGACTAAACGGCGTTCGATCTGCGTCTACCATCTCGTTTGTCAGGCCGATAGTCTGGTGAATCTCTCCACGCGCCAGGTATGGCGCAGAACCAAGATTAGGATTGCGAACGACATCGAGATTCGTGAATCCCGCGAGACCTAGTGCCTGGCTGAGACCGCGGCCGCCGGCGCTTTCGATATTGACGATAAAATCCGTGCTGTAGCGCAGATTTCGATGCGGCTGATACGCACTATAAAAAGTGCCGACCAGCGATACCTTGGGCTCCACATCGGGCAGGAAGCTGTTCGTTCCCTGGTACGGTGAGTGAAATCGCGCATTCACCTGGCCTATGCTGTTCGCCTGCCCCCCCAGGTAGTATCGAGTGTTATCCGGATGGGGAAAGACAGTGACATTGCCGGCCTCAGTCGGGGCAGGCTCTTCGTTCGAGCTGCCGCTGGAGCTCGATGCCTCGCTTTGGAAACCTGCCAGCTCATTGGGTCTGAAGGCGTCGGAAAGACGCATAGCCGGCTTCTGAGGGCTCGGGGCGTTCGGCAATACCGCGACCGACTGCGCACCGGTAGGATGTAGGCCCAGCAGCAGGCAGGAGATAGCGACGATAAAGCGCACGGCTTACCCCGATGACGCGCCGCCGGGCGGCGCTCAGGCTGAATGGATGCAAAGAACGATGATCGTTCCCCAAGATTGCAGGGTTGTTACAGCTGATAAAGTATCCCCGCAAGAATGAAGCACTTGCTAATACATAAACTGCAGCTGGCGGGTGGGGTCAGCCAAGCTTTACATGTTGCCTTATATTTTGTACCATACCCCCCTATGATATAAGCAAGGAAAAAAATCATGACACATACGGACCGGGATAAACAGAAGCTGGTGGCGCGTATCCGGCGAATTCGTGGGCAAGTGGACGCAATTGAGCGGTCGCTTTCGACAGGGGACGACTGCGCGGATGTGCTGATGTTGCTGGCGAACGTGCGCGGCGGCATCAACAGTCTGATGGCGGAGGTGCTTGAAGACCATATCCGGCACCACATGCTGGCAACGGAGAAGAGCGCGATGGCGCCGACAGAACTGGCAGAGGATTTGATCGATCTTGTACGCGCCTATTTGAAATAGGCCCCAAGTCGAGAGCGGTTACTGTATGTCTGCCGCCATCTCTAGGCCAGAATCACTGGCGGAGCTTTTCAAGGGATTGCGTCAATGAGGCTGTAAGTATGCGCTGTGTGGTTTCGTCGAGTTTTTTGCCGGCGGAGGTGAGGTAAAAGACGTCGATAGCCATCTCGCCTTCCGTGTCGATGAGGGCAACCTCAATGTTGCAGCCGCACTCAGCGAAGCCCTTGGCGATTTCGCGGAGCAGCCCTGTGGTGTCATGTGTTACCACCTGGAGAAGCGTGCTGTGGGTTGAGGATTCGTTATCGAACTCGATGCGCGTGTCGACGGAGACCCTAGCCTGGGTGCGCCGGCCGGAGCGGCTTCGGGAGAGCAGAAGCTTTTCGAGCGGGACGCGTTGCGCGACCACGTCACGAATGCTCTGGAGAAACCGGTCGATTTCAGAGGGGTTGAGGGCGAGGGTCTGGAAGGGGTCGGTAAACTGAAAGGTATCGACGATGATACCGGCAGTGTTTGAGAAGGCATCGGCCTTGACGATGTTCATTCCCCAGGAAGCGAGGACGCCGGCCATATCGGCAAAGAGCAGCGGGCGGTCCTTTGTGATGAGAGTGATCTCATTCAATTGGCGCACGGTGCGGAAGGAAATCTGAACGGGCTCGAGCGGCAGATCGAGCGCCATCTGGAAGTGGCTGCGTATCTGCTCTGGCGGGCGGGTTTGCAGATAGCGCTGTGGTAGCCCTTCCAGGAAGATTCGCAGCTCCTCGGCCCGGTCCGGAACAAGCGCGACGATGCGATTGAGGAGAGCCGGGTCGGAATCAACATGATAGCGAACCTCATCGACACTGCGGTCGAGAAAATTCGACGCTCCGATGTAGAGTTGCCATAGATTTTCAGCCTTCCACGGCGTTAGCGTTTCGGGCGCTACCGATTTGATGTCGGCATAGGTCATCAGGGTGAGCATCTTGAGCTGTGATTGAGTGCCGATTTTTTCTGCGAAGGCGCGGATGGTCTCGGCTGCCAGGATATCGCGGCGCATGGCGAGGGACATTTCCAGGTGATTACGGATGATGCGACGAACGATTTCGCGCTCCTCAGAGTCGAATTCGAGACGGGCAAATACGCTTTCCGCCAACTCGACGCTCTGATTGGCATGGTCGCCGGTGCGGCGCGCCTTGCCGGTATCGTGCAGCAGCACGGCGAGGAAGAAAAGATCGAGACGCTCGATCTCGGGCAGCAAAGTCGCGAAGCGCTTTTCCCAGTCGTGGTGCGGCTGGCGCAGCTGGTGAACGTTGTCGATGACGAGGAACGTGTGTTCGTCGACGGTGTAGCGATGGTAGGAGTCGCGGATGACGAGAGAGTCGATGCCGTGGAACTCGGGGATGAGCAATTCGAGGATGCCGAGCGCGTGCATGGTGCGCAGGGCATGGGCAGCGTAGGGGCCAAGCAGCACTTCACGCAGGCAGTTCCACAGGAACGGGCCTTCCGGCATCTGGACGGCGAGCACAGGAAGGCTCTCGGCAATGCGGTCTTCGGCATGCTGGCTTAATTTGTAACCGCGCAGGGAAATACTGCCGAAGATGCGTAGAATTGCATCGCCATCAATGTCGGTAGCCGATTCGTCGAGATCGAGGCGGCCACGTTCGATAAAGAAGTCGGTACCCGCAAGGGGCGCGCGTTTGCGGCGAAATTGTTTGTAGAAAGAGCGCCGGGCGGGTGGCAGGTCATCGATCAGCAACGACGCTCGCCGATAGATGGTGCGCGCATGACGGTAATAGGTGCGCATCCAGTAGGCGGGATCTGCCGATCCGAGTGTCTCGAGGCCGATGCTCTGAGCGGCGGCTTCATCCTGGGCGTGCCAATCCAGGATATTGTCATCGCGGCGTTTGCGGTAGTGCAGAAAGCACCGGGCAGCGGCGAGGAAGTCGAAGGCCGATTCGCGCTCGTCGTGAGTCGCGTAGAAGGAGTTGCCGGCGGGCTTTGGCCAGGCCTTGTCCGCCTTCAGCGAATCGAGCATGGAAAGCCATTGTGCAAGGTGGTAGTCGCGGAGGCCGCCGGGACACTCCTTGATGTTGGGCTCGAGATGGAAGATGGTATTACCGTATTTGGCGTGGCGGGTGCGGGCGATTTCGGAGAGGTTCTGCACGATGGTGTCCCAATCGCGCAGGGCGAGAACAGGCAGCAGCTCCCCTTCAAGACGCTTATAGAGCGCGGAGTCGCCGGCGAGAAAACGGCGGTCGAGGAGCGAGACGGTGAATTCGAGGTTGTCGGGATCGACGCGATCGCATTCCTTCAGAGTGCGCGTGGCGGGACTGGCGCGCAGGCCGGCATCCCACATAGCCTGGGTGGCGCTGCGGATGGTGTCGTGATGGTCGCGTTCGACATCGTCACTGGCGCAAAGATATAGCACGTCGACGTCGGAGCACGGAAAGAGTTCCTTACGCCCGAAACCCCCGGTGGCGACGAGAGAAATGTTTATGCGCTCCGGGCCATCGGTAATCTGAGTCCAGATCTGGCGGACGAGGTTGTCGACAATGGATGCGCGGCGGCGAATTGCGGCAGCGCCGTCTCCGGTTCGCTCGAAGGTTTGGCGCAAGTCCGCGCTTTCCTGTTGATACAGGTCCCGCAGCCGAGGAAGATAGGGCAAGTCAGCAGTCATTCGCGATTAAGAACTCTCCGGATAGACTGGTCCTGGAATCGCCGATAGTGAGCGGCGTTGGGTCGTTTGATTCGATCCTTTAACAGCGCCAGGAAAGTTGTTCGAGCAATTCAAGTCCCGAATGCGGACTCAACTACAGTCCTCAAAGTGCGGAAGGGCCGCGTTCGTCATTACGGATGCGGATGGCGTCGTCGATTTTGGATAGAAAGATCTTTCCATCTCCAATTTTGCCGGTGCGAGCCGAAGACGAGATAGCATGCACGGCTTTTTCGACGAGTTCATCGGGGACAACCATCTCAAGTTTTATTTTGGGGAGAAGGTCGACCGTGTATTCGCGTCCGCGATAAAACTCGGTGTGGCCCTTTTGGCGGCCGTGACCACGCGCTTCAAGAATGGTCATGCCCTCGATGCCAATTTCTACGAGGGCGTCTTTGACCGCATCTAGCTTTGACGGTTGAATCACCGCTTCAATCTTTTGCATAGGTTCAGTCCCAGGGATGAAGAGTAGCAGGTTTACACGGTTCAGGAGGCATAATCATACCCCTCCTCGCCGTGCTGCGTGAGGTCCAGGCCTTCGATTTCGTCTTCACTGCTGACTCGCAGACCAATCGTGAGGTCGACAATCTTGAGCAGGATAAGCGTTCCGACGATAGAAATGGTCCATGCAATGGCAACACCGATGAGCTGGTTGAACACCTGGTGCCAGTTGCCCTCGATGACGCCAGACGGAAGCGCTGCTCCGGTTCTCGTGTCTTTGAAGATGGGGTTGATGACGCTCGAAGCAAAAACGCCGGTGAGGATTGCACCGATGGTTCCCCCGGCGCCGTGAACTCCGAAGGCATCGAGGGAGTCGTCATAGCCAAACCAGGATTTGACTTTGACTACCATGAAATAGCAGAAGAAGCCTGCGATGAGCCCGATGACGATGGCCGACATGGGCTGGACGAAGCCGGCCGCAGGAGTGATGGCAACCAGCCCTGCAACCGAGCCAGATATGGCGCCAAGGGCGCTGGGCTTGCCATTGCGAATCCATTCGGCGAGGGCCCAGCTCAACGCGGCTGCCGCGGCTCCAAAGTGCGTGTTGACGAAGGCGCTTGTGGCAAGAGGTGACGAGCCCAGCGCGCTTCCCGCGTTGAAGCCGAACCAGCCCACCCAGAGAAGGCACGCTCCGATGAAGCTGAGCACCACGGAGTGCGGTGGTGTGGGTTCCTTGGGATAGCCGAGGCGTTTGCCGAGATAAAGCGCGCAGACGAGTGCCGAGACGCCGGAGGTGACATGGACCACGGTTCCACCGGCAAAGTCGAGGCAGGGGAAGCGGCCACCGAGCGAGGCGTTGAGCAGTCCGCCTTTGCCCCAGACCATGTGGGCCATGGGCGAATAAACAATGATCGACCAGAGGGTGAGGAATACTGCCATGGCGCTAAATTTCATGCGCTCGGCGAACGCTCCTGTGACCAGCGCTGGAGTGATAATCGCGAACATCAGCTGGTAAATCATGAAGGTCTGTAGTGGAATGGTCGCCGAGTAATCCGGATCGGGCGTCAGGCCGACTCCGCGAAGAAAGACGTTGTGCAACCCACCAATGAAGCTGGTGCCCTGTCCAAAGGCCAAGCTATAGTTCATTAGTGCCCACAGCACACTGATGATGGCCATCATAGCGAAGCTCTGCATCATGGTGGAAAGAACATTTTTCTTGCGCACCAGGCCGCCATAGAAGAGCGCCAGTCCGGGGCCGGTCATCATGAGAACCAGAGCCGCGCTGGTCAGCATCCAGGCATTGTCGGCAGAAGACTGGGCTTGAGCTACCTGGGATTCGAGTTTGGTGATGCGGTCGGACGGGGATGGGGCTGCCGGTGTCTGGGCGAAGACAACGGGACTGCAACATAGAGTCAATGCCAGAAGGAGCCTGAGAATATGAGGGCGCATAACACTCCGAACGACAGGTTGCAAAACATTACGGCTGGCCGGTGATCTTCCGGCGTCTTTTTACTTCAGGACGGGAATGAAACGGACCTGACCGAGGACGCTTCTGTTCGTATGTCCCAGGGTGATCCAGGATTTTCCGTGACCCGGGATCAGAGTTCGTACAAGGGGTTGAAATACTTTTACACATTTTTTGCAATTGGCAAACAGGGAATTGAGCATCAGGTCGGGCCCTGGGGCCCCGAGCCGCGGGTCGATGAACCAACGCCTCAGCGGGATTTCGCACAAGGGAGGACATATTCCCTCGCCTCCCTCATAGGGTGCAGAAAGAGCAGAAATCATTGCCGAGCAAGGGCTGGTCCGCTGGTTATTTCTTAGTCCACATCAGGTAATTTTGATCGTTAACGTTTAGTGGAGCCGGGCGTAGAGTCTTTCTGACGCTGTCGCAGCGAGCAAGAGGGAAAATATAGGCCTCAACAAATTCGGGTATCCCGGTTCGAGAATGCCTGGATCTGCTATTCAGCATCTGCCATTAAGCGTTTGATCGCCGTCAATTTTGAGCGGGGTCATTTCCCAAAGGTCAAGAAGAGTGAAGACGGGGTATATTGGACACATGAGTGACGCGATGCAGGACCGGTATCTGTTTGGTGCGCTCGAAAGTAGCGCGAAGAATCGCGAAAAGCTGCACGAGGCGAGCTACGGCTCCGACCAACCGGAGGGCATCTTTCTAACTTCCCTTGATGCTGCGATCAATTGGATACGCAAGAGTTCAGTCTGGCCGATGACCTTCGGCCTGGCCTGCTGTGCGATTGAAATGATGTCCATGGGAGCGTCGCGCTTCGACCTGGCGCGTTTCGGGGCAGAGGTCTTTCGGCCTTCCCCTCGTCAGTCGGATCTAATGATCATCGCAGGCCGCGTATCGCAAAAGATGGCGCCCGTTATTCGTCGACTTTATGACCAGATGCCCGAGCCTAAATGGGTGATTTCAATGGGAGCTTGCGCGACTTCTGGTGGGGTTTTCAATAATTATGCGTTGGTGCAAGGGGTGAATCAGATTATTCCCGTGGACGTATATGTACCGGGTTGCCCGCCGCGCCCGGAACAGTTGCTATATGCCATCACGCTGCTGCAGGAGAAGATTCAGCATGAGCGGGGTAGCCTGAAGCGCGCATTAAATCTGCAGTAATTGTATTATTTTCATGTAGTTATCAAAACAGGCAGCGGTGCGGTCTGGGAAATAATAGGTTCCGCCTTTTTGGGGAAGTTCTAGAGTGGCTCCCGACTGCCGGTGTCCGGCCGCTGCTGTATGGGCAAAATGAAGCCCCTCAGTATTTCTTGTTTACTGGGGCAACTCATTGAGAAAATTGTGCTCTAAAGATTGCAAAGTATGGTACTTTGGATACCGCGAGATTCTGTACGGTTTTAGGTCGGCAAAAATTTATTGCTTTTCCTGGCTTATTTTCCATAAGCCTCAAGTTCTTTTGTGTGACTTCCAAAAATGGTTGCGGAGGATAGACGCATGATTTCTCGTTTGCGCAGTAGATTGAGCGGAATTTTGTTCGTGGGGTGCGCCCTAGCAATCGGTGCATCAAGCATGTATGGGCAAAGCCCTTCCCCGGCGCCGGCTGCTCCAGCTGAGGCTCCTATTTCTAAAATAGATTGGTTCATGGGCTATTCCTACCTGTCTCCGCACGATAACGTGAATACCCTGTTACCAACCGGAGCCACCTTTACTGCCAGCCCCAACGCCGTCGACTACGGCGCCATAACCAGTGTCGCCTACTACTTCAACAAGCATGTTGGCGGACAGGTTGAATTTGGCTTTCACCCTCAAAGCAATAATTTTGGCGCCTATACCTTCCAGGGAGGCATTATTTTTCGCTTCCCAGTTGCCGGCATGGTGCCCTTCGTTCACGGGCTCGCGGGCGCAGCTCGGACAGAGGGCCCAGACAGTCCTCCCTTTACGTCACCGCTTGGCCCCGCGACTGGCCCGGCTCTGACGGCTGGAGGCGGTCTGGATTATGACTTGCCTTTCTTCAATAACCGTTTTGGGCTGCGACTTTTTCAGGCTGATTACGAATATTTCCACGTAAATTACGGTCCCCAGGTAGTTACCGGAGGCCGCCTCAACTCTAACACCGCGCGCCTGAGCACTGGCTTGGTTGTGCACTTCGGCAACATTGTTCCTCCGCCACCTGTCCAATACGCTTGCTCGACCTCCCCGAGTGCTGTATTCCCGGGCGAGCCAGTCACGGTAACCGGCACGGCTTCTAATCTGGACCCCAAAAGGACGGCGACGTATAGCTGGAGCGGTCAGGGCGTAACGATAAGCAGCACGAGTCCGACTGCAACGATCGACACGGCAAGCTTGCAGCCTGGCACGTTTTCCATTACGGGCCACGTCACCATGGGCACGAGGCCTGGTCAATCGGCTGACTGCACAACGCAATTCACGGTTAAGCCTTTCGAGCCGCCAACAGTAAGTTGCGTGGCGAATCCTTCCTCGGTTAATCCCGGTGACAGCTCGACCATCACTGCGCAGGGTGTGAGCCCGCAAAACCGTCCGTTGACCTACAGCTTTACAGCGTCAGCCGGCACGATTAGCGGTTCGGGTTCGACGGCAACCCTGTCCACGACGGGTGCGCCTGCGGGCACGATCACTGTGACCGGCACGGTGACCGACGACAAGGGCCAAACGGCTTCGTGCACGGCAGCAGTCACTGTCGCCGCGCCACCACCAGCGCCGCCGGCTACACAAAAGCTGTGCTCGATCACCTTCGATCACGACAAGAGGCGTCCGGCTCGCGTAGACAATGACGCGAAGGGCTGCCTGGATGATGTTGCGCTGAACGCGCAGCGTTTGTCCGACGCAAGCCTGATCGTCGTGGGCAACTCCACTACCGATGCCGCATTGGCCGCGCAACGCGCAGTCAATACCAAGGCCTATCTGGTTACGGAGAAGGGCATCGACGCTAGCCGTATTTCGGTGAAGACAACTAGCACCGGACCGGAAGGGGTGGATAATTACCTCGTTCCTGCCGGCGCCAACTTCGACCATGACGTTCCGGGAACAACCGCAGTAGACGAGACGGCGGTCACTCCCCAGACCAGGAAGGCTCTACCTCAGCGTCGCGCCAGGGCCCGCCACAAGGCTCCTGCCGCGGAAGAGGCTGCTCCAGCTGCGGCCGCAACCCCGCAGTAGAGGGCAGTTAAACGCACTTCAGCCAAAAGGCTGGCCGGAATCCCGGCCAGCCTTTTTTTCTCCACGCAAATCGCCGCGAGCATCCACGAATTCATAAGTGGCCAAGGGGTATCCACAGCGTTACCATAAGAACGACAGGTTCCCGGTATCATGCAGGGAACGGGTGTACAGGAAAGCGATGATGAAACGAACACTTTTGCAACTGTTCTTCCTTGGAGTAGCGACTTTCACCTTCATCCATTCAAGCCAGGCCCAAGCCGCTGCTGTCCCATGGATCTCCGTGGGCCCAGAGGGCGGCGACGCTCGCAGCTTTGCCTACGATCCCACGGATCCTACGCACATATATATGGGTACGACGATGAGTTGGATCTATCAGTCGACCGATGGCGGGGCCACATGGAAGCGGTTGGCGCGGCTGGGGAAGTTCGACGATCTGGTCGTCGATAATATTGTCATCGATTCTTCCGATCCGAAGACGATGTACGCTGGCGTATGGCAACTGGATCGTACCGACGGTGGCATCTACATCAGCCATGATGGCGGTGCCAGCTGGACGTCGTCCAGCGATATGGACGGCAAATCGGTGCGCGCTTTGTCGCAGGCCGCGTCAGATCCAAAGTTGCTGGTGGCCGGCGCGATCAGCGGAGTCTATCGCAGCGAGGATTCCGGCGTGCACTGGACACAGATCAGCCCACAGGGCAGCGGCGAGATTCACAAGGTGGAATCCGTGGCCATCGATCCGGCCAATCCCAAAACGATTTATGCCGGAACCTGGCACCTTCCCTGGAAAACGACTGATGGCGGTGTGACCTGGCAGAACATTAAGCAAGGCTTGATCGATGACTCGGACGTTTTCTCGATCATCATCGACCCGACTCGTCCCAGCCTGGTATACGCCAGCGCTTGCTCCGGAATCTATCGGAGTGAGAACGGCGGTGAGATGTTTCGGAAGATTCAGGGTATCCCCACGACCGCGCGTCGCACGCGCGTGCTGATGCAGGATCCGATCAACCGCAAGGTGGTCTATGCGGGCACGACCGAGGGCTTGTACAAAACGCTGGATGGCGGCGCGAATTGGACGCGGATGACGGGGCCGAACGTCATCATCAACGATGTCTACATCGATCCCAAGAACACCCGGCATGTGATGCTGGCCACCGATCGCAGTGGAGTGCTGACCAGTCAAGACGCTTCGGCCACGTTCCATGCGACGAACGGCGGATTTTATCAGCGGCAGGTGACGGCGTTGCTACCCGATGCCACGCACGACCAGACCTTGTATGCCGGTGTGGTGAACGACAAAAGCTACGGTGGCGTCTTTGTGACGGAAGACGGTGGAAAGACCTGGTTGCAGCGCAGCAACGGCCTGGATGGCCGCGATATCTTCAGTCTGGCGCAGACCGATGACGGCGCCATCATCGCCGGTACCAGCCATGGAATCTTTCGGTGGGACGGCTCGCTCTGGCGTCAGGATGGCACGGTGGTGAACATGCAGACGAAGACGGTTTCCGTGGTCAAAAAAGGAAAGAAGGTAAGCAAGACCACCACCGAGGCTTCGAAGCCCGTGCCCATTGATGCGCAGGTGAACGATCTATCGGTGAATGGCCCAGTCTGGTTTGCCGCCACGGCAGACGGGGTTTACCGCAGCGTGACGCAGGGCGCCACTTGGACCGGTCCCGTGCTGAGTGAGCCAAAGTATCGTTTCGTTGATGCTCAAGGCGCGATTGTGTTTGCCGCGCGGCGAGAGGATTTGAGGCTTTCCGAAGACAGCGGAATGACGTGGAGCCCGATTGCGCTGCCCGACACCCTCACCTCTGTGCGTGCGCTGACAACTTCACCCAACGGAACCCTATGGCTGGGTGGAGGCGAGGGAGGATTCTTCAGTGACGACCACGGGCACTCCTGGCAGTCCCTTCACCTGCCCCTCACCGACATCAACAACATAGACTATGACGCAGTGTTAAAGCGCGTTGTAGTGACCTCCGCCAATTCCACCCTGGTGTTCGCGATTGATCCTGGCGAGAAGAACTGGAAGTGGTGGGATGCGGGCTGGAATGTACATATGGTGCATTCGATGGCCGGACGCCTGATTGGCGCGTCGCGCTACGATGGCGTGGTAGTCGGGCCTCAAGTGCCCGATGGGGCAGGGTTGGCCCAGGCTAGTAATAACGGCAAGTGATTCATCTGAGGGGCGTCGAGCGAACCGACCTCGACGCCCTTTTTGCTCTCGATCACGAGTGCTTTCGAGTTGGCATCGCTTACTCTCGGGCAGACCTGCGCTACTACCTGAGCCACCCACGCTCGTTTTCTGTCCTGGCCGAAGATTCAGCAAAGTGCATCGTGGGTTTTGCTATCGCCGAGTCCTACCTCGAAGAAGGCAGGCGCATCGGTCACATCGTCACCATCGACGTCGCTCCAGCGACGAGGAGGCAAGGCTTGGGACGTAGGCTGATGGAGGCGATGCTCGACTACCTGTGCGCTGCCGACGCGGTTACCGTCAGGCTGGAGGTGGCAATCGACAATATCGATGCGCAAGCCTTCTATGAGCGGCTGGGCTTCGTCAAGGCGGGGCGAATCCGCGGCTTCTACCTGGGAACGCTGGATGCTCTGATGATGAAGAAGCCATTGGCCTGAAGACCGGAAATGGGCAGCTTCTAGTGTGTTCCGGTCGCAGCCGTGAGCGCCGAAGTAAGTGACACACGGTTGGCCGGAGTGAGCGGCCCTGAAGCGCGCCAAAGAACATGCCCCTGCTTGTCAACAAGCAGTGCTACGATCTCGTGTTCGTTCTGAATCTGGAGCGCGCTCCGGAACTCCTCCTTGTTCACGTAGAGAGGCACGATCCAGGGCCAGGTTTCGGGGTCCGTTTCATCGCTGCGCATGGAAGAGTTTTCCCACCAGCGGAATATGAAATTTTCGCGCTCCGAAACCGGCAGGCGATACCAGCGAAAGTTGAAGTTGGTATGCTGCAAAGCCTGTGCGAGCGGCAGCCAGGTGTCGATTTCTTTCTGCTGCTCGGGCTCGAAGGAGATAAGCAGCAGATTAGCTTGACCTGCCAGATCGGCCGGCATATTCACTCTGGCCTTGTCCAGACCATATGACGTGATCGTCGGAAAAACCGCAGGCTTTCGTTGCTCACCGCCCTGCGAAGCATAGGCAGGAGACAAAACAAGAACGCAGATCACAAACCGGGCGAGAGATTGCATGCGATAAGGCAAATAAAAATCCTGGGGTGCAAAACTAAAGATGTTGGTTATCTTGACGAATGGTATCAGCGGCACGATATATGCGCAGCCGGAAAGTGATTTCGCCGGATGAATGCCGCTATCGCGGATAAGTCGGACATCGGCTTGTGGACTATCATAAGAGAGTGATGACAGCAGTGACCAGCACTCACGCACCGGGGCCGTTTCAAACAGACGACTCCCGCCTCAGCCCGATCGCCGCCAAGGTGGTCGCGGGCGAAAGGCTCGATTTCGAGGAGGGGCTTGCTCTCTATCGCTCTTCCGACATTCTGGCCGTAGGCTGGCTGGCCAACTCAGTTCGCGAAAAACTCCACGGCGATATCGCGTACTTCAATGTGAACCGTCACATCAATCCGACGAATGTGTGTGTAGCCGCATGCCGGTTGTGCGCTTTTGGGCGCAAGAAAGGCGGCGAAGGCGCATACACCATGGCGCTGGAGCAGGCATGGGAGACGGCAGCCTCCGGTTATAGCGAAGCCGTAACGGAATTCCACATTGTAGGCGGGCTACATCCGGATCTTCCGCTCGAGTATTTTCTCGACCTTATCAGCGGCCTGAAGGAGCGCTTTCCCAAGGTGCATATTAAGGCTTTTACCATGGTCGAGGTGGCGTATCTGGCCAGGCGCGCCAAACTGACAATTCCTGAAACGCTCGACCGGTTCAAGGAAGCTGGAGTCGATTCCATGCCGGGCGGCGGTGCGGAAATCTTCGCCGATCGCGTGCGGCACATCATCTGCGATCACAAGATCGATGGCGATGAATGGCTGGAGACGGCGCGCATGGTCCACCAGGCGGGCCTTAAGTCAAATGCAACCATGCTCTACGGACACATCGAAAACGACGAAGACCGCGTCGATCATCTGTTAAAGCTACGCGCCTTGCAGGACGATACGCGCGGCTTCCAGACCTTCATTCCGCTGGCCTTTCATCCCGACAACACCCCTCTTGCACACTTGCCGCGCACCACGGGGCTTACGGATATCAAACAGATCGCGGTCAGCCGGCTGCTGCTCGACAACTTCCCTCACATCAAGGCCTATTGGCAGATGATGACCGCCAAGATCGCGCAGATTGCGCTGCGCTTCGGGGCTGATGACATCGACGGCACGGTGATTGAAGAAAAAATCTATCACGACGCCGGTGCGACCACGCCGCAAGGCATGCGTCGCCAGGAGCTGATGCGGCTGATCACGGCCGCCGGGCGCGTACCCGTCGAGCGCGACACCCTGTATCGCTCGGTCACGCGAAGTGAAGACACCTTTACGGTCACTGTTTAGCTTTACGGTCGCTGCTCGGCACATGACAACGGCTGACCGTTTGCTTGCGGAACCGCTCCGCGGCGAGCTTGTTCCGTCCGGATATTCTCTTCTTTTCGCCGCAGCTCCTGATCCGCGCGCCGCTTTCTCACTTCATTTGCAGCCACTAGGATGAGCGCAAGAAAGGTGACCGTCAGCAGCGTGATGGCGGCAAGACCGCGCAGTTGCTCCACCTCTC
The DNA here is from genome assembly GCA_049588475.1 of Silvibacterium sp. Taxonomy (GTDB): domain Bacteria; phylum Acidobacteriota; class Terriglobia; order Terriglobales; family Acidobacteriaceae; genus Silvibacterium. Next base: position 21,321 of record JBAVYX010000428.1, read on the forward strand.
CATACAGCAGCGCCAGCCCGACAAATACGAAGAACAGGTGCGCGCAAAAGACCTCCAGGGACGCTTTGCCTAACGTCAGGAATGGTTCCCGCTCGACCACTTTCACCACATATTTTCGCAGCCAATACCCCACAATCGTGAAGGTAATCAGGTTGACCACGCGAAGCGGACCGATCTGCCACTTGTCCAGCTGAATACCTAAAGCCTGCTGAGTCAGATGTGGCCCAAGCCACCCATGACGGATTCCAATAAAAAAGAGGCAAACAGCGCAAGAGGCCGCAACAGCCCAGGCGGGAACCTTTTTCAGCGGCATGGCATCCGTCGCCGACTTTGCGCCAAGCCATAATCCCGCAACCCACACCGCCTGCCATGCAAAAAGGTTGAAGGCGCCTGTTTCCTGCAGCGGGATGGGCAAATGCGTGACGCGCACGATGAGGTTGTGCACAAGATCGCGCAGGCCGACCTGGGCCAGCAGCCACAGCAGCCCGCTGACCGCGAGAATCTTCCTCCATCCATATCGGACCGATGCCGACAGGACCAGTGGCGTGAAGAACAGAAAGGTCACATACATTGGCAGGATGTCAAGGAGCGGTGGGCAATAGAGAAGCAGGACGGACCCGACGATAGCTACGAAGGGGTGCGCGAGATAGAAGTTAAGAAGATTGGTAAGTGCAGCCCGATGCGTATGAACTGCGAACTCAGCTGCGATGGTGAAGGCAAAAGTCAGCATCAGTAGGTGGTAGCCGTAGATCTTTAGCGACCGTTTCCATAGCTTAAGCTGGACACCCGCCTTATCCTGGATCAGCTCGCGAATATAAATGCGGCCGATCAGTAAGGCGGACAGGAAAACAAACCCCTCCGCGGACGACACGAAACCGATGGGCTGATTCACAAATTCGCTGAAGCGCGTCGGAAGATGCGTCAACGTCATCCAGACCAGAAAAAGCCCGCGTAATGCGTCGAGTTCCGGACGGCGTTCGAGCTTCGGCAAATGCATGGCTGCAGAGGCCGGTCTTGAAAGGCCCTACATCTTAGACGCCAAGCGTGGCCCTTGGTTGCGCGCCCAACCCTGAGGTTTTAGTAAGCCGGGATGCCGGTCACGCTCTGCCCTATGATGAGCGCATGAATGTCGTGCGTGCCTTCGTAGGTCTTCACGGATTCCAGGTTCATCATGTGCCGCATAATCGGATAGTCGTCCGTGATGCCATTGCCGCCGAGAATATCGCGCGCCAGACGAGCGCATTCAAGGGCCATCCACACATTGTTGCGCTTGGCGAGGGAGATGTGTTCGTGGCCCACCTTGCCCTCGTCCTTCAGCCGCCCAACGTGCAGGGAGAGCAGCTGCGCCTTGCTAATCTCGGAAATCATCCAGGCCAGCTTTTCCTGCACCAGCTGATGACTGGCAATGGGTTCGTCGCGAAACTGCTTGCGCAGGAGCGAGTATTGCAGCGCTGTGTCATAGCAGGACATGGCCGCGCCGATGGCTCCCCAGCTGATGCCATAGCGCGCCTGGTTTAGGCACATGAGCGGCGACTTCAGGCCGCCCGTTCCCGGCATAAGATTTTTCGCCGGAACGCGAACGTCCTCTAGCGATAGCCCCGAGGTAACCGAGGCGCGCAGCGACCATTTGCCGTGGACATCGTAGGCGGTAAAGCCCGGACGGTCGGCTTCGACCAGGAAACCGCGCACCCGCCCGTCTTCGTTATCTACCTTAGCCCAGATAATCGCGACGTCAGCGATGGAGCCCGAGGTGATCCACATCTTTTCGCCGTTGAGGATGTACTCATCGCCCGACTTCTGCGCTCGCGTTCGCATCCCACCCGGATTCGACCCGAAGTCCGGCTCAGTTAAACCGAAGCATCCCAGCTTTTCGCCGGTCGCAAGTTGCGGAAGCCAGTAGTCCTTCTGCTCGTCCGATCCAAAGGTGAAGATGGGATACATCACGAGTGCTGATTGCACGCTGACGAAGCTGCGCACGCCGGAATCTCCGCGCTCGAACTCCTGCATTACCAGGCCATACTCGACATTGGACATGCCCGCGCAGCCATAGCCGTGCAGATTGGCTCCGAAAAAGCCAAGCTGGCCCATTTGCGGGACGAGCTCACGCGGAAAGCGGCCTTCGCGGTTGCACTCTTCGATGATGGGAATGAGATTGTCTTCGATGAACTGGCGTGCGGTATCGCGAGCCATGCGCTCGTCATCGCTCAACAGGCTGTCAAAGCCGATGAAGTCCACACCCTTAAACTTGAATGCCATAAGTAGCTTGCTCCAGCAGGAAAACTCAAACTACTCAGGTTAGCAGAGCGGGTTGCTCACCGGCAAAAACAGAGCGCTGCTAGATAGTGCTGCATTTTGGAATTAGCCCCGCCGAGCAGCGAAGCAGATGCGCTAGATCGCCCAAGTGGATTCCGTATTGCCGAAAATCGGGAGTAAACAACGAAAAAGGGGTTTCTCGATACTGATTCTTAAGACATCATTTGTTTCAAAGATGAGCGCTTCGCTCGCTAAGGTCTCTTCTAGCGTGG
>JBAVYX010000429.1:0-18221 GCA_049588475.1 Silvibacterium sp.
CTGCATAGGGAACCGCGACCGACTCTCCGTCCGCCGGAACCGTCACCACTTCGGCACGCAGCTCGCCCGCTGCCTCTGTCACCGGGATGTGTGAGCCGCCGAACGGCCATCCGCTGCCCAGCGTTACATCTACGCGCAGGCCCAGCCGCCGTGCCTCATCCGCTGCAAAGCGCAGCGCGTCAATATGCTCCTCGGATAGATACGTGAGGTTGCGAAAGCCCGTCGCCGGATCGTCCAGCGCCTGCGGATACAGCGTCGCAATCTCCACCCCGCCAATGCCCGCCGCCTTCATCTGTTCGAGCTCGCGCTTGAGCTCGGACTTGGTCACAGCGGGCCCGAACCACCACCACCGCATCATGATCTTGCTATCGTCCGGTGGCTGGGCGAAGGAATTGTGCAACGCCGTCAAGGGATCAGAGCTTTGTCCCAGGCACGCCGTCACGAAAGATAGCAGCAGTAAACATGGCAGGCACCGCAGAAAGATGTCCGCGCTGTGCATGGATGTTCTGTCCGGCGGGTGACTGGCGCAGCGGCCGGTGCTGTTAGATTTGATCGCGAATCGCATTCTGTAGCGGGTCGAGGTCTGGGCGTCGAATTCAACGGGCGTGATCATTCATAACAGAATCAACGCATCTTCTCCACGAAGAGATACTGGACTGTTAATTCGGTTCCTGATTTACGGTCGCCGGTCGCTCCCCGGAAGATTCCAGAATTCTTCTATTTCCTCGAGGCTCTTGTTTTTAGTCTCCGGCACGAAGAACAGAGTGAAGACAGCCTGCAGAAAAGCCATAGCCATGAGGAAACCGAAGGTCAAAGTCTTGCCGATCTGATGGAATGCAAAGGGAAACGTTAGGACTACAACCGCATTTGTGACCCACTGGGTTAAGACCGGTGCCGTCATGGCGGTACCCCGGACCGCATTCGGAAATATCTCCGGCACGAGCGTCCAGAATACTGGTCCGATGCAGCAGGCGAAAAATGCCAGGTAGGTCATGATGAGGATGGGAACCATGGCGCCGTGAAAGGCATTGAACGCCGATATCAGTGTGAGCCCAAGAAGCATCATGCCCATCACCAGCGATCCAAGAACATAGAGCGGCTTCCGCCCCCAACGGTCGATCATCCAGAACGAGGCAAGTGTAAATACAAAGTTTGTGACCCCAACCATGAAGGTCGCAAAGAGGGCAGCGTCGATCTTCCAGCCTGCCGACTGAAAGATAGAAGGCGCGTAATCGATAACGGTATTGACGCCGGACACATGAACCAGAATCGCGAGGAAGAAGCTGACGGTCACGGCGCGGCGGACGCCTGGGCGCAGAAGAGCGTTCCAACCCTGCTTACTGTGGAAGAAACTGGCCCGCATCATTTCGAGCTCCAGCGGCGCCAGGTCCGGACCGACAATGCGCTCCAGGACTCGCCTGGCCTCCGAGGTCCCGCCCACCATCATCAGGTAGCGAGGAGTCTCGGGTGCCCGCAACAAAAGAACGAAAAACATAACTGCAGGGACGACTCCAGTCAGAAACATCCATCGCCAGTTGTTCGGCCCCGCATTACGCAGCCAATAGTTTGTGAGATACGACAGCAAAATGCCCGTTACGATCGCCATCTGATACAGCGCTCCGAGCTTTCCTCTATTCCGCGGCGGCGCAATCTCTGCAATATAAAGAGGCGAGAGGATGGACACAGCTCCCACTGCAAGGCCACCGAGCAAGCGCGCTGCAATAAAGAATGCGAAAGTCTGGGCCGCTCCGGTCAATACTGACGTCACTGCGAAGAGCCCGGCCGCACCCAGCAGCGCGGGTCTCCTTCCCCAGCGGTCCGCGAGTCTTCCCGTAAACAGCGAGCCGAGAACGCAACCAAATAAGAGAGAGCTGAAAGCCCAGCCGAGGCTGAGATCGTTGAGCCTGAAGTGTATCCGCAGATAGGGCCCGGCGCCGGTGATGATGGCGATGTCGAAGCCGAAGAGGAGACCTCCCAGCGAGGCGGTGCATGCAGCGGCAAGCAGAAAAACGAACCGCAAGTTGGCTCCAGGCTGGGGCACTTCAACTTCGGCGGAGACTTGCGGGTCGGACATTAATTGCAAACGCTATCATGTGGAAGACACCATAAGGAAGGCCATTGAAATAAATTTCTTTTACGTATTGACACTATAGCCATTCTGTTTGTAGTGTCTTGTTGCAAACGATTGCAGAAGACAGAGCGGAGGCTCTCCCATGGCAAAGGGATGCATTTCAGATAGCGAAGCCCGCCAATATCACGAGACAGGCTATGTTTTGGCAAAGAGCTTCTTTGACACCGAAGAAGTCCAGCTGCTGCGGCGCGCGGCGAAAGAGGATCGGGCGCTCGATGAGCATTCTTTTAGCCGCAAGGACGGCGAAGGAGGTAACGTCCGGCTCTCGTTGTGGAATCATCCCGGAGATACCCTGTATGGAATGGTGGCGCGCTGCGCATCCATCGTCGATTCCGCGACCAAACTCCTGAACGATGAGGTCTACCACTATCACTCCAAGATGATCATGAAGGATGCGCGCGTCGGCGGCGCGTGGACCTGGCATCAGGATTATGGCTACTGGTACCAGAACGGAGTGATTTCTCCTAATTTGACCAGCGTCTTCATCGCCATCGATCCCGCGACCAAAGAGAACGGATGCATGCAGGTCATCCCGCATTCGCACTCACTTGGCCGCATTGAGCACGTGCTGACAGGCGAACAGGCTGGCGCGGATATGGAACGCGTGCATGAGATCCTCAAACGATTCCCCCTGGTACATGTCGAGATGGAACCAGGCGACGCTCTGTTCTTTCACTCGAATCTGCTGCATCGCTCCGACCAGAACAAGTCAGAGAATCCGCGTTGGTCGATGATCTGCTGCTATAACGCCAAGAGCAATGATCCCTATAAGGAAAGTCATCATCCGCGGTACACGCCTCTCCACAAGGTGCCGGATGCGGCCATCAGGCAAGCAGGCCTAAAGCGTTTTGGGGCGGATGAGTCGTCATGGATGAGTCCAACTTCGGACGAGAGCGCATCAGTGCTCGCAGCGAAGGAATAATCGGCGGTGCGGCTAGAAGATGTGGCCTCCAAGGCGAAGGTTTCCGTTTCCACGGTTTCGCGAGTTGTAAACGGGTTTGAAGCGGTCAGGCCGTCCACTCGCAAGCGAGTGATGGCGGCGCTCGATGAGATGAACTATCGCCCTAATCTGCAGGCTCGCGACCTCGTAGCCGGGCGCAGCAACACGTTGGGTGTAATCGTCTCGAACCTCGAAAATCCGTTCTTCGTCGACATCTTCCATAATCTCGAAGAACAAGCGCACGCCGCCGGGTACGAAGTTCTGGTGGGAAACACTAACTATGAACCGGAGCGCTTGATCGCCTCCATCGATCTGTTTCTGGGGCGTCGCGTGGCAGGCCTAGCCATTATTACCACGGAACACGTACCTCCCGATCAGAAGCAGCTTGCGCAGGCCAATATCCCTGTCGCCTTCTACGATTCCATGGTGTCCGGCAAGCGTAGAACTGGTGTACGTTTCGACTACAGCCGCGGTATGAAACAGCTGGTCCATCATCTTTACGGTCTGGGCCATCGCCGGATGGCGTATATTGGCTACCCGTTGCCGCTTGGGCCCATCGATGAGCGTCGTGACGCCTTTGTGGCCACAACGAAGGAGCTCGGTGTCAAGCAGTTCTATCTTTTTGTACGGGAGCACAGCGATCTCGCTGCTGGACGCGATGCGACTCGGGAACTGCTAGCTTCCACATTCGCCCCTACGGCCATTCTCTGCGTCAATGATCTCGTCGCAATGGGAGTTCTGCGTGAACTTCGTAATCGAAATATCTCTGTGCCGGGCGAAATTTCGGTTACTGGATTCGATAACATTGCGCTCGCCGAATTCAGCAACCCGTCCCTTACTACCATCAACATTCCGCGTGACCGCATCGCAAGCGCGCTATTTCGTAGTTTATCTGCCACTGACGAGCAAGCCGCTCAGCAGTCCGCCGTCTACATGGTTGATCCTGAACTGATCCTTCGTGAATCAAGCGGAACAGCGCCCCGCAAACCCAAGAGGTAAGTTCGAATACGACCTATGAGAATCCCATTGCTTGCCGTTGTCCTCCTTTTGCCTTGCCTCACCTTGTCGACTGCCTTCGCCTCGCCTCTTACCTGGACGATTGGCAACGGAGAGGTCGAGAGAACGCTGGTCTTCAGCCCTGTCGGTTTGGTCACCGAGAGACTTTCCGATTTGAAGACTCATACCGACTTCATTAAGCCTGAAGGTCTCAAAGCGGAACTCGCTCCGGAGTTCTCGTTTCAGTGCAACGGCCATACCTACTCGGGTCACGGCTCCGACTTCGATTTTGTATCAGCGGACGAAGCACTGCTGCCAAACGGGAAATCGCTCACCATCAGGCTTCGCGGCAATCAACTTTCTCTCGACATTTCCCTGATCTATTCCGTGTACGATGGGCAGCCTGCCATACGCAAACGCCTGGTGCTTCGCAACACTGGCTCTGTGCCTCTCGATCTTTCCCATCTCGACATTGAGGCGATCGCGCCGTCGGTCGGCCCCGAGAATGAAACGGTTCTGAATGCACAGTATGGTGCGATTCCGCGGGAGATCTTTTACACCGGGCGCTCGGAGGACGCGGCACTATTGATTGCGAACGGGCACACGGGTATTGGTCTAGCCGTGATCAGCGAAGTCCCTGGATACATGAAGCGGACCGAGGTCGATGGCTGGTTTGATGCCGAACGCGTGGGGATTCATGTTCTCTACGATACTGACCTGATGCCGTTTGCGAGGACGCTTGCCCCGGGCGAAGAATTCGTAACGGCCGCGGTTTCGATTGTCACATTTAAGAAAGGGGATGGTTTCCGCGATCCACAGTGGGTACTTCCGTCCTATACGGCAAAGGTCCTGATGCGGCGGGTGGATGCGCGGGGCGCTCCGTGGATCTATAACACCTGGGAGCCATTCCAGCGAAGCGTGACTCACGACCTGGTGCTCACACTTGTCGACGCCGCAAGCAACATGGGCATGGATATCTTTACCATCGATGACGGATGGCAACAGGAATACGGGGACAATGCAGTAAACCTAGAAGCTTTTCCAGGTGGATTGAAACCGATTCAGGATGCTGTCGAAAAGAAAGGTATGCGGCTCGGATTATGGGTTCCTATGGCCGCCATTGGAACGTCGACCGAAGAGTACCGCGATCATCCCGAGTGGGGTGCGATCGATCTGGACGGGAAACAGAAGATGACAGGCACGATGGCCGGCCAAAAAGTCGTTATGTGCCTCGCGAGCCCCTTTCGCGATAAGGCTGCGGAAAGGATCAACCAGCTCATTGAGCAGTACAACCTGGCTTACGTAAAGCTTGACTTGACGACTATTTTTAACGCCTACGGCGAAGCGCCCGGTTGCTGGGCCAAGGGACATGACCACGGCAGTTGGGCCGAATCACTCAATAGAACATACGAGGGCATCGCATATGTCACCAGCAGGGTGTATGCGAAACATCCCGACGTCCTTCTTGACCTTACGTTTGAACTCTGGGGCCAGAAGCATGTCATTGACGCTGGCCTGCTGGCTGCGGGCGACCTCGACTGGATGAGCAATGTCGACGACAACCGTCCTGATTCCGCGGGCCCTTTGCAGGCGCGAACGCTGCTTTACCAGCGCGCAACCTCGATGCCAGTGGAAAGTATGCTCATCGGCAATATTCACGGTGAGCTTCCGAGCATCCAGGAAAGCTTTGCGACCGAGATTGGCTCGGCGCCACTTCTGCTCGGCGATCTGCGTAACCTCACCGCAGCCGACCAACAGTGGTATCGCGAGAAAATCGGCTGGTTCAAAAAGCTGAGAGCGACTACCAGGATCAGCGAGAGCTTCTTTCCACTCGGCGATTGGCTGCAGCCTTCCCCCGCCTCGTGGGACGGATTTGCCCGTCTGGCGCGCAGTGGCAGTGGCGTGATCGTGGTTTTCAGGAACAAGTCCAACGTGTCCGCTGTCAATGTTCAACTACCACTCATTCCAGAAGGGAAATTTGAGCTTCACTCGGTCATCACTGGCCAGAAGCTTGGCGTTTTCACCAAATCGGATTTTGTCCATGGAGTGACGCTCAAGTTTTCGGGTGCAAATACCGTTGACATCCTTGAAGTGACCGCTACCGGTACCTAACCACTCCACCTCTGCACCACGATTCAAGGTCATGTTCTGTCTTGGTGCAGCATATTTCAGGGTATGTTCGCATGCAATCTGCATTGTTTCGTATTTTCCTTATCGTTCTTGTGATCTGCACTCTCGGCCGCGTCTCTAATGCCGCTGCCTCCGCGCCTGACACGAAACATGTCGCGAGTGTACCCGGAGACCGCTGGATGGAGATCGATCTCTATTGGTTCGAACAGAAGGACCTTTCCGGCTCTGTGAACGAGTTCTGGCAACGCTTCGCTCCGCTCTATTCGGACGTCGAGGGCTATAAAGGCATCGTTCTCAACGTTGGCTGGACGGTGAACTACATCATGGAGTTTTCTGGCGATCTTCAGCAGCGGATTGCGTTGCCGGTCGGCAGCGGGCAACAGCCATGGGTGGCGGAGACGAGCGCATTGCCGGGTAGCACAGAAGACCGCGTGCGCGAGTGGAAGCAACGCTTCAGCACTCCCCTGATGGTTCCGCGGCATGGTTACGGCTCATGGACCTATGGCGATCTCAAGAGGCTTGCAGATTTGCTGAGAGCTGGCGGCGCGCAGCGCGGCATTCTTGGATTCAAGGTAGCCACCCTCTGTTATGCGTGGACCAATGCCTATGGAGAAATTGCCCCGTTCGCCAAGCGCCACCCTGAGGCCTGGACGGCATGGGGCACTGCTGCTGGCGACGATCCGACTGTGAATCTGAATTCCTATTTCGACCCAGGGAAGGAGCTTCACGCCGACGGTGGCAAGTTCGCTGCGCTGCCGAACGGCATTCCCGAGGGGATGTCGGTGCACACCGCCTTCACTCGACAGTGGGGCGCGCTCTCGAAGAGCGTCGGCCTGGACGGCATTATGTTGCGCGACTCTTTCGGTTTCCCGGTTCCGTATGCGCGCTCTGGGCCACTCGGTCCGGTGATGCCATCCGCGGAGGTGATTCACCGTGCGACGGCGGATGTCTCGACGATGGTGCGCGAGATCAAGCAGGCCAACCCCTCTGCACTGACCATGATGTATTCGAACGCCGCCAGCGCGATCTCAGACTGGCGAAGCAACGGGCTTGATCTGGAGAGCGTTGCCAAAGAAGGGTACCTCGATATCTTTGTCGATCAAACGTGGGCCGGCGCATGGAATGAGGTCGGGGTGCGCCACGATAACTTCTGGAACGTCCCGTTGCTTGGATGGACGTATCAGCTCACCTACACCCTCGAACACAGCGCGATGCTGGCAGGGACGAAGGTCCGTCACTACCCGCTGGTTGAGACCTTCGATGCATGGGAGAGCTGGGACGTCCTCCATACCGTTCCGCAGCGACTACGCTGGGGCATCTGGATGTACTCGCACGCGACAATGAAAACGACTCATGGATTGCGCCTGCCGGAAGGCACATATATCTCCTGGGCGAACCAGGGGAAGCGGTTGCTGAGTGAGGACGATGTCCAGTTCCTTCGTACGAATATCAATGACGCGAGACGTGATGCCGCTAAGACGAGCGAAGTCTATGGTCCAACAATTGTCTATTCACGAGACGCGATGCTCTACCAGGCGGACCATGCCGCCCCGAATTATGACATCAAAGAATGGACCGATGAACAGGTTGGGACACTGATCAAGTGGCCAGTCCCGATCCTGTCGATCACGCGGATCGAGTGGCTGCCGCAGGTGAAGTCCGATCTATACGTGTTCGGAGCGCCATCGCATCTTCCGGCTGACCAGCTGAATACCATCGAGCGGCTTGCCAGGAGCGGTCAACCTATTTCGTTTTTCGGTAGCTCCCGCGAGGGGATTGATCCATCGCTTCTCCGACTCACAGGTTGGTCGGCCACACCTCGCACACCCGACCGGCCGGGAAAGTTTCAGGGAATGCTCGGAGATTTGCATCTCGCGAACACGAACAATATTCCTGTAAAGTTTCCCATTCAGCAGCGCCTGACCGACGCAAGTGCCGCTCCGGATACGACCGTCTATTCGGTCGAACATGTGCCTGCGCTCGTGCTGAATCAGTCAGGATCGCTCAATCTTTCGGTATGGGATCCGCCTACCCTTCTTGGGAGATGTTGCAATCCACTGCGAGAGATTCTGGGCAACAGCGGCGCGCCGTATGCCCTGGCCGCCGCAACCTTGACGCAGCAACTGGCCTCGGGAAATGCGCTCCGAGCGGCGACGATAGACCTTGACCAGACAGGCACTGTTTCCGCGTGGAGAACGACGGACGGGAGGATTCATCTGCTCGCCGGAAACCTGGAGGAGGGGCTGCGCGAAGACGCCGACCATTCGCGGCATATTTCTCTCCAGCTTCCAGCATCGTGGAAGGAATTGAAATGGCGTTCTGCTTGGGGGCCGGAAAACTTTGTCGTGGAACGCGGTCGTTTGGGGATCGACTTGGCGCCTGAAAGTAGCGTGATGATTGACTCGAATACTTTCTAAAGCCGCAAGATCTGATTCGGGTCGGCATGCTGCCCAGTCCGCCGCCGGCAATTCGCAGATGATCGAGCAGCGACCGGTCGAGCACGGTTACTTTGATACGATGTGTCGGTCAGTGAATACGAAGCATCACATGAAAGGAAATCAGTTGAGCCCTTCTCGGAAGTCTCCATTTTCTTTGCTGGCCCTCTTTGGGTTGGTGGTCATTGTTCAAATGAGTCGAGCCCAGGAGCCGTCAGCACACCCAATGACGCCGCCTCCACCGCACGCCAAGCAGACACATCTGAAGCATGTTCTCGTGATCAGCCAGACGAAAGGTTTTGAGCACGACTCGATCCCGGCAGCCATGGCTGCCATCTACAACATGGGGCAGGAGAGTGGGTTGTGGGATACGACCCTGCGCACAGACACCGAACTCCTTACCAAGAAGGACCTGCAAAGAAACACGAAGAATCTGAACTACTTCGATGTATTGGTTTTTGCTAGTACAACCGGCGAACTCGATATGGATGCGAATCAAAAGCAGGACATGATGTCTTTTATCAAAGACGATGGCAAGGGCTTCGTGGGAATTCATGCGGCGCTGGATACGAATTACACCTGGCCGGAAGATGGAGAGATGATTGGCGGCTGGTTTGATGAGCATCCCTGGAGAACTTTCAATGCGCCGATCATCACTGAGGATCCGGACTTTCCCGCAGTTCGCCACTTCCCGAAACAGTTCGTGAAGTACGACGAAATCTACCAACCAAAGGACTGGTCCCGTAGCAATGTGAACGTGCTGCTTAGTCTGGACCCGGCAAAGCTGGACTACGCGAACAATCCCCGCATCCATCGCACCGATCATGATTTTCCCGTGGCTTGGAGCAAGTTGTATGGCAAGGGCCGCGTCTTCTATTCCACGCTCGGCCACACGGAGGAATCTTGGGAAGACCCGGACATTCGCAAGATGTACTTTGAAGCGATCAAGTGGGCGCTGGGTATGACCGAAGGCAGTACTTCATCCCACGCTCGGCCGGCCGGTTCTGTTCCCAATCAATAGGTCGGGAAGAAAGCATCCTATGAAGAGACTTGGAATGGGCTTAATTGGCCCCGGATTCGTTGCCGCGCATCACATTGACGCAGTCCGGCGCCTGGGCGATGTGGACGTGGTCGCTATTGCAGGATCATCACAGGAATCGGCTGACAGAAAGGCGCGCGAGTATAAGGTCGAACGCGCATATGGCGATTTCCATGCACTGATTTCTGACCCGGATGTGCAGATACTCCACAACACGACGCCGAATTATTTGCATCTGCCGGTCATCATGGCGGCGCTGGCTGCCGGCAAGCATGTCATCTCCGATAAACCTTTGGCCATGAATCCAGAGGAAGGACGCCTACTGCGCGATGCCGCCATCGCTGCAGGGGTCGCTCACGTCGTCACCTTCAACTATCGCGGGAACCCGCTGGTCGAGCAGGCTCGCAGCATGATCGCAAGAGGAGAGACGCAAGGTGTGACCTTTGTCCATGGCCATTATCTTCAGGACTGGATGACGGACCCCAACGTTTATTCCTGGAGGTCCGATCCGGCGAAAGGCGGCGTGAGTTCCGCGCTCGGTGATATTGGTTCCCACTGGTGCGATCTCGCGGAACATGTCTCCGGATTGAAGATAACTTCCGTGCTGGCCGACCTCACAACGGTCATCCCTACTCGCTATTCCTCAGGCTCGTCTGCCGAGGCGTTTTCGAGCAGAAGCGCCGTCGAGCGAACGGCGGTAACGGTCGAATCGGAAGACCTGGCCAGTGTCCTGCTGCGATTTGAGAATGGCGCGAAGGGCTGCTTCTCCGTGGGCCAAGTATCGCCCGGACATAAGAACGACCTGGAACTCGAGGTGAACGGACGAGCCTGTTCCCTGAAGTGGAGACAGGAAGAGCAGAATGAGCTTTGGTTGGGTTATCACAACCAGCCGAATGCCGTGATGGCGAAAGACCCCTCTCTGGTGTCGCCCGACGTGCGCCGCTACACCCATCTGCCCGGAGGACATCAGGAATCCTGGGCAGACGCGTTCCTGAATGTGATTAGAGACGCGTATGAGTGGATTCGCGAAGGCGCGGCACCCGATCGAAAGCCAGCGATGTTGCCCACATTTGATGATGGCTACCGATCGGCCTGTCTTATCGACGCCATGCTCAGGAGCCATGCAGCAGGCGGAGTCTGGGAGAAGGTGCAATACGTTCTAAGCAACAAAAGCGGAGAGAGAGTCGCATGAGAGTGGGAGTGTTCACGCCACTGCTGTCGCAGATGCCCCTGGAAGGCGTGCTGACGAAGTTGAAGGCGCTAGGCATCAACACAATGGAACTGGCGACCGGAAATTATCCGGGCAATGCGCATTGCAAGTTATCGATGCTGGAAGATGCCTCTGCGCTGAAGGACTTCAAGCTCAAGTTGGAGGATCATGGTGCAAGCATCAGCGCCTTGAGTTGTCATGGAAATCCGCTGCACCCGGATCCTGCCCAGGCGAAGCAGGCTCAGGAGGTAAACTGCCAGACCATCCTCCTGGCGGAGAAGCTGGGCGTGCCGGTGGTCGTCGATTTTTCTGGCTGCCCGGGAGACTCGCCCCATGCGAAGGCGCCAAACTGGGTGACCTGCCCGTGGCCTCCTGATTATCTCGACGTGCTGGCCTGGCAGTGGAACGAGGTGGTTGCTCCCTACTGGGTGGAACGAGCGAAGTTCGCCGCGCAACACGGCGTTCGGATCGCGATCGAGATGCATCCCGGCTTCGTGGTGTACAGCCCTGAAACGATGCTCCGGCTCCGGGAAATTGCAGGTCCGTCGATCGGCTGCAACTATGACCCGAGCCACATGTTCTGGCAAGGCATCGACCCAATTGCCGCGATACGGATTCTGCGAGATGCGATTTTCCATGTTCACGCGAAGGACACACAGCTCTACCCGTCGAACTTGGTGCGGACGGGCGTGCTGGACACAAAACCTTACACGGAAGAGCGTGATCGCGGGTGGATCTTCCGCACCTGCGGCTACGGACACGGCGCAGAGTGGTGGAAGGAGTTCGTCTCAACGTTGAGGATGTTTGGATACGACTACGTAATTTCCATCGAGCATGAGGACAGCCTGCTCTCTCCTGAAGAAGGACTTACCAAGGCAGCCCAGTTTCTGAACGAAATTGTTATTAAAGAAGAGCCGGGAGCCGCGTGGTGGATCTGATCTCTCCTTTAGTTAGCTGTCTTCGGCAAGCTCGAAATTGTCATGCTGGGGCTCAGTAGATCAGGGGAAACTCTTAAACGTCAGCTACTTGAGATGGGTGCTGTCGACGGTCGATGGGCGAGAACAGGATAACCGGAATTATCCTTCGCCGACTGTGTCCAGATAGATGTGGATGATTTCGCTCGCCGAGTCGGGATCGAGAGACAGACCGCACTTCATCCAGACCTGGCCTTCTCGATAAGTTGATAAAAGTGATCTGGATGGTTTCTAAGATAAGCTGAATAGTTTGCCGCTCGCTGCCACTGGAAAACCAACTGATCTTTGGGCTGCAGACCGAAGACGGGAGTCAACTTCGCAGCGGACTTCGGAGGGCGCCCTTGGTCCCAATCTCTGGACAAGGCCTCTGCGAGCTGCTGGTCGCGCTCAGCGATGTTCTGAATGAGTAAGCCGGCAGTTGCTCGCTCCAGCGGCTTCCTGGTCTGCTCGATGACAATGGCCTCCCGCCAAAACATTTTCTCCAGATACTCGACGCATAGTGCAAAAGCTTGAAAATCGGAGAGGTTCTTCAGGATGAGTGGTTCTAACTGCACAAGCAGGCTACGGAGCCGCGTAAAGGGATTTGGGAGCGGAGATGCCTCGCTTATCAGGGTTAAAAGGTGTTCGTCGTCACTCCATGGAACTGGCAGCCGAAGTCCCATCCAGGATGCTGTTTCTCGCTCTTGGACATGAGGCGCGACGTCATAGATCATCTGGAAAGCCTCATCCCAGACCTCGTTCCAGGTCGCTCGATAGTGCCTCTCCACAAAGCGGCGGAATCCTGAGGTCTGCGCAGTGGCCGTTCCTTGATTGAAGGCAATCGCGGCGTATGCGAAACCATCCCAGATAGAATTCTGAACATAACGGCTGGGAATCCAGTTTGTCAGGATGACACCAAGAGAGTTGGAGTCCTTCGCTGCAAGATAGGAATCGGCAAAAGCATCGATATTCCTCAACTGTTCGGTGCCTACCCGCGGACCCCACTTGTAATGAATAAGGCCAGGCGCCCCGATTCCACGAAAGCCATTGGCGGTGACTTTCTCGAGAGCCTCGTGAATCCGGACGGAACTGTTGTCCCGATAGTTCCAATCCATGATGATGATTTTCTTGTTTAGCTGGCCAAGAATCTCCGGCTCTTTGTGCAGGACCATATCACCCCACACGATAAATTGTTTCCCCAGCCCTTCCGATATTTGATTCAGTGAATTCAGATAATCTGCCCATATTTGGACGCGAGTCCTGACCTGAAGAGCTTTGCGGGAAAGCGTTGAGCCTCCCCAGTTAACTTCGTCGCAGCCACCATGAAAATAGACGGAAGGAAATATTGTGGCGACTTCACGGTATAACTTATCGAATAACTGCAGGGTCTCCGGACTTACCGGAATGATACCCGTAAATTCAGGAGAGCCTTGCGGTTCTCTGTCCAGCAAATGAGCGTAGGCAGGAGAGCGTGTAATGTATCCAGTGTGCCCGAACGATTCCAGCTCGGGGATCAAATCGATGCCGTGGGCTTGGGCGTATTCTGCCAGACCTTTCAATTGTTCGGGCGAGAAGGCGCTCTCATGTGTGACTAGAGCAGGAACGGAGCTGAAGCGTAAGGCACTCCCCTGATCGTCCGCAAGCCGAAACTGGAGTGTGTTAAGTTCCCACTCGACACAAAACTCTATGACACGCCTGTAGTATTCCATGGACTCCGGGACGCGACCTGCGTCCACCATAAGACCACGCATTGGTTTCCGGGCTATGTTATCCGGTGACCCCGATTCATTTGTAGCTTGGAGCGAGGCTCTTTCGGGGTGATTCGAAGTGATTAAGCCGCTTTCTAGCAATAGACGCGGAGCTACAGCAGCACCCGTTAAGGTGGCACCCGCCTGCACAAGGAATTCTCGTCTATTCCTGTTTCCCGTTCTCAATTTCCCACTCCCGCAGCGATTCAGAGACCTGGGTGTAGTGTTGCACGCAGAGCGGAGGTCCTAGTCTCGCGGCCCTAAGGTTTGGGACCGTCCTCCTGTGGGACCTCCTGGCCCTCGCCGGGGAAGGGCCATTTGCGCTCGAGTGGTTGCGTCTCTTCGCGCACAGACTTGGGCACATTGTTGATCTTGAGATTTTCAAGCACGTGAACGCCGAGCTTGCCGGCGCTTGCAATGTCGATGTCTCCATCCTTGTCGAGATCAGCCGCGATGAATTGTGTTCCCGCACTCGCTGTGCCGTTGACGGAGAGCGCGTAGCGAGTGAAGACGGGATCACTCGCAGGATCGGCGATGCGCATGGTTGCGACTACACCGGGCGTGGTGTTGTCAGCTGAAGACTTTGCCGCCTGAGTCGGCAGCTTGTAGGCGTAGATCACGATGGGATCGTAAGAGCCGGGATCTCCACCGGAATGGCCGCGGTAACGCTTGCCGGTGATGAGCTCGGGAGTGCCGTCGCCGTCGATGTCGGCGAGCAATAGCGCGTGCGATTGCGAGAAGGACTCGTCGATGGTGTGGCGTATCCAGAGCGGATGGTCCGGCGTGCCGGCCTGTTCGAGCCAGTAGAGTCCATAGCCGTGGCCCTGTCCGTAGATCAGGTCGAGCTTGCCGTCGTGGTTGACATCGTAGCCGAGGATGGGGAAGCCGGCGTCGCCGATGTCCCAGTCGCCATGCCACTTCCACTGGTCGTTGTCGGCGTCGATCTGCTCAAACCATCCGTGGGTAGTGAGGACATCGGCCTTGCCGTCGCCGTTGATGTCGGCGACGCCGATGCCGTGGCCGTCCTGCTCGCGGCCTCCCAGGTGATGCACGCGCGGCTTGTCCTTGCTGAAGTCAATCCAGATAACGCCGGAGCGATTGTAGTGAGCGAGGGCAAGATCGGGCTTACCGTCTCCATTGATGTCGAAGAAAGCTCCGCCCTCGGTATCGTAACTGTCAGTGATCTTTTCTGCCTTCCACATCTCGCCGGCTGCGGTGGCTTTGGGCCCGGGGTTGTGATATACCCAGACTCCGTTCGAGATCCAGCCGGTGGTGACGAGGTCGGGCAGGCCGTCGTGGTCAACGTCGACGATCCACTCGCCACAGTCGGAGACGAATTCATTATGGACGCCGACGGTGCGGAACTGGTGCTGCTTCCACGCGCCGCCGTTGGCGCCGGGGTTCTCGTACCAATAGGCTCCGCTGAGCAGATCGGGGAAGCCATCGCCGTTCATGTCGAGCAGGGAGATGCCCTCGGCGTGGTCGTTGCCGAGACGGTGGGCGAGAAAGGCAATGCGCGGCTCTCCGCCGGGTCCGTTGCCGGGGTGCTGCAAGCGAAACTCGGTGGCGTGGGCTGGATCCTGCGAATGTGCGAGGGCAGGAGCGACGAAGAGAAGAAGTAGGGCGAGGCGCTTCATTATGATTTTGACTCCAGTGGTGTTGGGCTTGAGCCCACGTCCGAAAAATCCGGACGCGGGCACCCGGGTTTCATACCTGTATGGGCTTAGGCCAGCTTCATGGTTTCGGGGTTCCAGTGCACGACGGTGCCTTTCTCCACGCTGAGATTGCTGAGCAAGGCTGCACCGGCAGCGCGAAATCCGAAGGTGGCGTCTTCAACGACGGGCTGTCTGCTGCGCACGGCGTTGAAGAAGTTGTGGAAGTGATCGTAGCTGTCGGAGTAGCCGCTGGGCGGGGCGAACTTCTCAATCGACGCGGGCACCACGCCGGAGAAATGCTGGATGGGGTACTTCTTACGGTATTCCTCGAGGTACTGCTTCTGCATGGCTTCGGTAAAGGTGGAGATGGTATACCCGGGCTCGCTTTCGGGTGGAGTGCGGTTGACGGTGACGGTCTGCCCGGCGATGATCATCTGCCCCTCTGAGCCGGTGAAGATAAAGCCCTCGCTCTCCTCGCCACCATCGACGAAGTTGACGCGCAGGCTGAGGTTGAAGCCTTGGGGGTAGTCGAAGAGGGCAAGCAGGACGTCGTTAGCGTCGCGGCCGTCTTTCCAGTAGCGCAGGGCGCCCGTGGCCATGGCGCGGGTGGGACCGTGGGCTCCTGTGATGAAGTGCGTGCCGCTGAAGAGGTGCACGAAGAGATCGCCAGCAACACCGGATCCGTAGGCCTTCCACTTACGCCACTGGAAGAAGTGTTCGGCGTTCCAGGGAATCTGGGGCGCGGAGCCGAGGAACTGCGGCCAGTCGCAGGTTTCGGTCGAGGCATCGAGCGGGATGGAGTAGTTCCAGGCGCCGATCGAGGAGTTGCGGTCCCACCAGGCGCTGACCATGTTGAGCTTGCCGATAACGCCGGACGCGAGCAGCTCCCTGGCCTTCGCATAAACAATGGAACTGACGCGCTGGCTGCCGACCTGGAGGATGCGGTTGGTGGAACGTGCGGTCTCGATGATCTCGGGGCCGTCGGGGTAGACGTGGATCATCGGCTTCTCGAGGTAGACGTCCTTGCCAGCCTTCATGGAATCGACGGCGGCCTGCTTGTGCCAGTGGTCGGGCGTGGCGATGAGAACGGCGTCGACGTCCTTGCGGGTGAGAATCTCACGGTAGTCGCGGGTGGTGAACAGGTCAGGACCCCAGAGTTCTTTGGAGCGAGCGAGGCGGCCGTCGTAGCAGTCCGCGACGGCCACGAGCTTTACGCCGGGCACCTGGATCGCCGTCTTAGTGTCGCCCTGTCCCTGGATGCCTGCGCCGATGAGGGCTAGCTGGATGTTGTCATTAGGCGAGGTGGGCGTGGAGGAGGCTTGCGCCCCCGCAACTTGTGCAAAGAGAGGTTCGAGACGTGTGGTGACGGCGGTTGCGGTGGCAGCTTTGGCTGCGGCTTGAAGGAATGTTCTGCGATCGAGCATCGTTGAGAGCGTCTCCGTAGTGTGGTGTTTCGGTAGCCTTTCGTGCTGTGGATGAAACCGTTATCCAATGTACGCCTGAAATTCCCTCCCGAGCTGAATTGTAGGAGGTCGGCGCTCGAAGTTGGAAGGGATCGTTCTGAAGAGTTTCCGCAATACAGGGTTGCCGAGCGTATTGGCGGAGCCCAAAATAGCTTATCCCGAAGAGTGCTGGGCTGCGAGGATCCGTTGGCGCTTCTTTTGCTGATACCTCAAACGCCGGTATCGCTGCAGCAAAATGTTGGTAGTTATTTGGCAAGTTCGGCTTTTCCAGTGATGGTGAATTTGTCTGTGAGAACAGCGGCGGTTTCATCCGGCTGCGCACCTCCGAATGACACTATGTACTCGCCAGGGAGGATCACGCGTTCGCCCTTCTCGTCGACCTGGGCGAGCGAGCGCGGGTCGATAGTGAGGGCGACGTGCGTAGATCGACCGGCATTCAGCTGCACACGCTTGAACCCGGCGAGCACGCGGATGGGAGTTTCGAAACCTTTCGGTTGCGTGAGGTAGACTTCGACCACCTCGTCGCCGGTACGGGAGCCCGCGTTTTTCACATCTCCCTCAATGGTCACAGGATCGCCGGCCTTCACGCTCGCAGGCGGCACCGTGAGATTGCTGTAGGCAAAGGTGGTGTAACTCAGTCCATAGCCAAAGCGATAAAGCGGCTCGCCGGAGAAATAGCGATAGGTCCGGTTCTTCATGGAGTAATCCTCAAAAGAAGGCAGCTGGTCAAGCGAGGTGTAGAAGGTTAGCGGAAGGCGCCCGGCGGGATTGTTGTCGCCGGCCAGTGTCTCAGCGATAGCGGTGCCCCCTTCCTCGCCCGGGTACCAGGCTTCGAGAATGGCATTCGCATGTTGCTGCGCCCAATTGACGGCGACCGCGCTGCCGTTCTGCAACACCACGACCAGGGGCTTGCCGGTTTCGGCGAGAGCCTTCAGTAAATCCTCCTGGACTGCGGGCAGGTCGATCGCTGTGCGATCTCCGCCGCTAAAGCCGTCAAGCCTGACGGGCATCTCTTCACCCTCAAGCGACGGTGAGAGCCCAACCAGTGCGATGATCACGTCAGAATGCCTCGCCGCATGCACGGCCTCGTCGCGCAGGACGGCAGCAGGCGCCTGCCAGGTGAGGTCAATCCCGGCGCTGCCGCTCGCATGGAAATAGTCAAGGCGAATAGGATGCGGCTTACTGTCGTCGAAATGCACGGGCGCTTCGATGACCGCGCCGCGTTCGCCGGTTTTCTTCGGGCTGCTTTCGACCAGCACCTTCCCGTCAAGATAGAGCCGGAATCCCTCTGCGTTTTCGCAGGCGTAGCAGTAATTGACGCGCACGCCAAGCTTGTAATCGCCGGGAGCGGGCGGTACGAAGCTTCCGTCCCATCGAACAGAGAAATTGTTCCGCTGAAGACCTTCGACGGGAGCAACCTTGTCCCAGTTGAAGTTGATATTCCGGTCGTCGCGCATCAACACCGGTGTGCCGCTCAGGTCTTTGGATCTGTAGTACTTGCCTGTAAGACCATCCCCGGAC
>JBAVYX010000430.1:0-4148 GCA_049588475.1 Silvibacterium sp.
CTCACAGGTTGCCTTGTGTATCTGCTGGGCTGCATGTTCGAACAAGCTCCGCACTCAGCGTTTGCCCGCTCGTCGAGGCATCAATGAACACCGATTGGCTGCCTCTTGAACAGATGCTTGGCCCGTCTCTGTGTGTCGATTATGTTGTCTTATTGCTTATGTGACGCATCTGCAAAGACGCGCTTGTGATGCGTGATTGCTCTCGGTTTGGGGCCAACATAAACCTTGTGTCAATCGAGCGAATGAAGCTCCAATTTCGAACAGAGGCAGTTCACGGCGATCGCAGCTTTCTTAATATAGCGATTGTCGGCAAAGCCGACGTGCAGCGCGGTTCCCGCCTTAGCAGAAGCAAATTGGAGCTAGAGCCAGGAACCGGCCATAACACCTGGCTAGCGGTCAAGCGCCTGGAATGCGATAGCTTGGAAACTGCTCCGCAGGATTCGTGAATGAGTGCCTCCGCGATTTTGCACGAACTGATTTTGCAAGCTGGTCAGTTGTGAAGAGCGGTTGAATGTCGTCCGCACACGCGCCGCCTTATCATTAACACTCTTTATTCCGCTCGTAACGTCCGCATAGGATCGATTGACGCCGCACGTTGCGCGGGGACTAAAGCCGCCAATGTGGAACAGCACAAGAGGATGAATATCGCGCCAGCGATCGTCGCGCTGTCCAGGGGTTTAACACCATACAGCAAACTCTTAAGAAAGTGCATAAGTCCGACGGATGCGATCAATCCAGCGCCCACCCCCGTGACGGCGACCGCCACGGCGTATCGCAACGTTCGCAGCAACACAACTCTCCGCGAGGCTCCTAATGCCATGCGGATTGCGATCTCGCGTGTGCGCTGTGCGACCGAATACGCGAGCACTCCATAAATGCCGAGCAAAGACAGCATTAACGCGATTGCCGCAAATGCCGTTAGAATCGCTGTATTGAATCGGCGCGATGACTCTGTCGCCGCAACAATCTCATCCATCGTATGCGCCCGCGATATCACAAGCAGCGGATCGAGTTGATGGACGATCTTTTCAAGGCTCGGCACCAGGGGCGTTGGATCGTCTGCTGTCCGTATTACCAAGTCCATATTGCCGGCCACTCCCAACATTGCTGCCATTGGCCCCAACGCAGCCGCAGCTTGCGAGATAGGCTCATACATCTGCGCCACTGTCGGCTGATCCAGTGAGCCTTGTTTCACATCCCCGACGACGCCCACGACAGTGATGGCAGGCATCGGGCTGTCAAATCGATCGCCCACTTTCATACGCAAGCCGATCGGATCTTTGCCGTGGAAGTAAATTTCAGCAAAAGACTGGCTGATGATTGCCACGAGGGGAGCGCCAACCTGCTCATCTCGATCTTCAAGATAGCGGCCACGGATCAGCGGAATATCGAGCGTCTGGAAATACTTCCCTTGCACGAGATAGGTTGATGCAATTAGGAAGCCCTCACCGGCGGACCGCACATGGCCTTCCGGCGTAATCAGGCGTCCACCATTCTGGCCGACGATCGGAATGTTGGAAGAGAAACCTACACCCTTCACCCCGGGAAGAACCTCGACTCTTCGCTGCAATTCTGCGTAGAACTCATCCACTCCTTGTTGTGTCGGATAGTCGTGTCTAGGCAAGGACAGAGAAGCGGTCAGAACGTGCTGCGGTTGAAATCCAGGATCGGTCTCAAGCATCTTTGCAAAGCTTCGAAGCAACAGGCCCGATGCGACTAGCAGCAGCATCGCCAAAGCTACTTCAAGCATAACCAACGTACTCTGCAAGTTGAGCTGCGAGCGCCCTTGCCCCGCTGCATGACTTCCGTCCCGCAATGAATCGAGAACATCGGTTCGCATGCCGGCAAGCGCCGGCACCATTCCGCAGAGCACACCTGTAAAGCCGGCGAATCCAAAGGCGGCAGCAAACATCGGCCAGCGAATCGTAATTTCGCTTAAGCGAGGCAGCGAGTCCGGCAGTGCAACCGCAGCCGTGCGCACCAACACCACCGCGAGGGCAACGCCCACGCCGCCGCCGATTGCACTCAGTAGAAGACTCTCGATCAACAACTGTCTCAGCACAGTGCGCCGCGACGCGCCCAACGCCAGGCGGACATCAAATTCGCGCCGTCGCCCCGCCGCACGCACCAGCAACAGATTGGCGAGATTCACACAGGCAATCAACAGGATCAAACCGACGGCTCCAAGCAAGATGTTCAGGAGCGGACGTGCGTCGTGCACGGTTTCTTCTTTCAGAGTCCTGAAGTACCCGTGCAGGTGCAAACCGGATGATACCGCCGCATATCTGGGTTGGATGCCTGCGATCACGCGGTCCACGTCGATTTGAGCCTGCGTCGTGGTTACACCCGGCTTCAGACGTGCCACAAGACTGTAGTCGTAGTTCTCGCCTTCAGAATTCTTTTCGACAGGAGTAAAGCTCATTGGGACCCACAGATCACGATGGCTCAAGCGGCCAGCGTCCAAGGGGAACTCAAAGTCACGCGGCATGACTCCGATTATTGTGTAGGGCCGCCGATCCAGATCAATCGTCTTGCCCAAGACGTTCGGATCGTTCTGGAATCGTTCTCGCCATAGCGCATAACTGATCACGGTGACCGGCGCAGCGTTTTCATCCTCCTCCTGCGTGAATTTGCGGCCCAACAATGGATCGACACCCAGGACGGGAAACAGCGATGCCGTGACCCGCTCCGCTGCCGCATGAAACGGCGCGCCCGCACCGGTCACATCATACGCAGCGCCGATGTACCCGCCCTCTCCAGTGAAGGCCTTGCTCTCACGCCGGAAAATCAAAACGTCAGGAGCGGTCACACGAAACTCGTGAGGGTCCTCCTCGACCCTTTCATGCAAACTGATGAGCTGCCCGGAGTCTTTGAAGGGCAGCGGACGCAATAACACCGCCTCCACTACCGAGAAGACGGCCGTCATGCCGCCGATTCCCAGCGCTAACGTCAGTATCGCGGTGGCTGCAAAAGCTGGCGATTTGCGCAACTGGCGTAGCCCATAGCGCGCATCCATGACCATCGCTTCAAGAACCGGAAGCCCCTGCTGCACACGGTAAGCTTCTCTGGTCTGCGTAACGCCGCCGAACTCGCGCAGTGCCCTGGTCCGCGCTTCCTGCGTAGACATGCCGCGTTTCATGTTTTCTTCGATAGCGAGTTCAATGTGTGAACTCAACTCGGCGTCTAGGTCCTCGTCCAGGTTGCGCCTGCGGAAGAGCGCAGCGCAGCGGTTCAGCAAAATGCGTATCGATTCCATATTTGACTCCTAATGTGAAGGAGCGAGAAAGCGCGCCATCGTGGCGGCAGTCCTTTCCCAGTTCTCGGTTTGCATCTCGATCTGCTTCCGGCCAATCCTGCACAGTGAATAGAACTTGGCCCGACGGCCAGTCTCGGAAATGCCCCACTCGGCCTTGATCCATTTGCGCTGCTGAAGACGAAGTAACGCCGGATATATCGTTCCCTGGTTCATGATTAGCGTGTTGTCGCTCACCTGTTCAATCCGTCGCGCAATTGCATATCCGTGCAGCGAGCCCATCGACTCAAGCGTCTTGAGGACCATAAGGTCCAGCGTCCCTTGCAGAACGTCGGACTTGCTCTCTCCCATAGTTTCTCCCTGTTGGCGCCCCACATATACGGTGCGCTGTTCATAGGTAGAATTGTCAACAGATTAATTGATACCTGTAGGAGCCTAAAGCCTGGAAGGAACTGAACCTCAGTTGGTGCCAACAGTCCAACCGGTTTCATTGCGAAGTTTGGTCGAGGTGAGTCGGAGGCGCTGTTGAGCTATTAAGGTTGAGGAGAAGTTAGGCAGGGATGGCGAAGAGGCCGAGAATGAATTTTGCTTCCGCGACAACATCGCCCTTTGTCACCCGTCGGACTCGCCCCTTGCGGATCATGCTCATCGTTTCGATGCCCTCGAGAGTTCGCCAAGCACTTTGAAAGGAGCCGTACCCCTTCGCCAACCAGGTTCGCTTTTTGACGGTTCGATGATCTTGCTCAATGACATTGTTGAGATACTTGCACCGGCGCAGACGAACTCGGCGGGGGAGAGTACCCTCGGCCTTCAAGGCTTCCACTGCAGCCGGATAGGCCGGGTTCTTATCCACGTTGATGACCCGCGGAATGGGATTGGAGGATGAGCTAAATAC
>JBAVYX010000431.1:0-1905 GCA_049588475.1 Silvibacterium sp.
GTTCCGCGCAGCACGCCGCTGGAGTGCGAGCGGCCGGGGGCTATGCCGACTCCGTCATCTTCGATTTCTATGATCATCTTGCCGCTCTCGATGCGGCTGCGGAGGGTGATGGTTCCTCCGCCAATGCGCGGCTCAAGTCCATGCTTGATGCTGTTCTCGACCAACGGCTGCAGCAGCATGCTGGGCACGGGCAGGTCCAGCGTCGCAGGGTCGATCTCCTTCACGACCCGCAGCTTGTCGGCGCCGAAGCGGACGACTTCGATGCCCAGATAGTCGTCGGTAAAGCTCAGCTCTTCGCGCAGGAGGATATAGGAGTCGTGGTCCTTGAGGAGCGCGCGCAGGATGTTCGCCAGCTTGACGATCAGCTCGCGGGCCTGCTCGGGACGGAAGCGGACCAGCGATGCGATGGAGTTGAGGGTGTTGAAAAGGAAGTGCGGGTTGATCTGGCGCTGCAAGGCGTCGAGGCGTGCTTCGAGCAGGAGGCGCTTTTGTTCCTCGAGTGTTCGCTCGGTACGGATGGTGTTCCAGATCTTGAGCGGAATGCCGACCACCACGGCGGCGCAGGCCCAGCTGGCCAGACGAACAGGCCAGCTATCGGTGGTTAGGGCGAAGAGGCGGGTCGGATACAAGTCGTGAATCCAGGAGCGCGCGATCTCCATGCCGACGATCAGAATGAGCAGCAGGGCTTGACGGTCAAAGCGCGGCTTGCGCAGGTTGCGGCGGATCCAGCGATAAATGCTGAGGTCGACGAAGGGTGAGAATGACCAGACTTCCTCCTCTTCAACGAACTGGCCGTAGAGTCCGGCTGTAATGGCGACGGCGAGATTAAATGGCAGTGACAGATATTCGTGGTGCAGCATGGCGGGCAGCGACAGTACGGCCGCGCCGGCGAGCGCCGACCATGGCCCCAGAAGGATGCCCAGAATAATGGTCGTTTCGAAGGAGATATCCGCCGCAAAGAAGTTGGGGACGATCAATCGCACCCAGACACCCAACGTTAGAGGAATGCAGATGAAGGCCAGCAGGCCCAGGGTTCGCGGCGGCGTACGGTTCTGGGTAAAGAGCAGGTTCTGAAAGGTGCGGCTGCGGGCGAGAGCGCTCGATACGGCGGCTGCCACGCCGAGCTTGATCAGCAAGGTGATGAGGATGAGTTTTGACTCAATCACATCTCTACTCTACGCCCGACATGCAGGCCGCGACGCCGGGAATCGATCTGACAATTCACGCATCTATAATGTTGCTATGCCACTGGAAAGTGTTCGAAAAGTAGCCGATGCGGACTTCCCTACCCGCTGGGGACACTTTCGTATTCTCGGCTTTGAAGGAAAAGTGGTTTCGCCTGAGCCCTGCAAGCCGGGAGGCACGGCTCCCCCGGTACGCATCGAGGGCGCGGTTGCGCTGGTGATGGGAGATATCAGCTCCGGATCGCCGATTGTCCGGATCCATTCGCAATGCCTGACGGGCGACGTCTTTCACTCTCTGCGCTGCGATTGCCGGCAACAGCTGGAGCTGGCCCTGGCCCGGATCGCTGATGCAGGCACTGGAATTCTTCTCTATGAGCAGCAGGAGGGCCGAGGCATCGGGCTGATGGCCAAACTGAAGGCTTACGAGTTGCAGGATCAGGGTTTCGATACAGTCGAGGCCAATGTGGAATTAGGTTATCGGCCGGATTGCCGGGAGTTTGAGCTTCCCGCCATGATTCTGCAGCAGCTTGGCGTCGGCTCTGTGCGCCTGATTACGAACAATCCTGAAAAGGTCGAGGCTCTGGAGGCGGCGGGAATTATCGTTGCCGAACGTATCTCAGCCGAAGTTGAGCCTGAAGAAACCTTCGAGCGCTATCTGAAAATCAAGCGGGAGAAGATGGGGCATATCTTCGACGGCGAATTAAAACCGACAACATAGATA
>JBAVYX010000432.1:0-14211 GCA_049588475.1 Silvibacterium sp.
ACCTCAGCTTTATGGACTACGGCCGCATCCACCTGTCAGCGGTCACTGGCATTCTCGCACCGGTCCTCAAGGAGCGCTGGATGCCGCTCGTCGGCTCGCTCTCCATCACCTATCGCCGGTCGCTCGCCCTCTTCGCGCCTTTCACCCTTACCACCCGGACTCTCTGCTGGGATGAAAAGTGGTTCTACATGGAGCAAGTCTTCCGCTCTCGTGAGGGCCTGGTGGCCATCGCCTGGGTAAAAGGTCTCTTCCGCGCCACCGACGGCAATATTCCCCCGCAGCGCATCGTCGATCTGATCGCACCCGGCACAGCCTCTCCGCCCGTCCTTGAATCCCTGGAGCAGTGGAACAGCCTCACGAAAGAAAAGCTGCAAGGCCAATAGCCTTGCTGACCGCTGCGAGGTGGAGTCCCGCACGCGCTGCCGAGTGCTGGTATGGTGGACAGGTTCTAAACGTCCATGAGATGTTGCGGACGAGAGGCTTGAGATAGCGCATGAGATTTTCAGGAAGGCTTAAGTATGCCGGGATAGTTACTGCGGCGATGTTGGCGGTGGCTGTGGTTCAGGCGGAGGTTCGATTGCCGCATCTGTTATCAGACCATGCGGTGCTGCAGCGCGAGGCTCCGATTCACATCTGGGGCAACTCCGACCCAGGGGAGACGGTCACAGTGCGCTTCCATGACCAGACGTGCACGGCGACGGCGAACGATCTGGGCAAATGGAGTCTGTGGCTGATGCCGGAGAAGGCGGGCGGGCCATATACGCTGACGGTTGTAGGAAGTTCGACGGTAACAGTCTCGGACATTCTCGTCGGCGACGTCTGGCTGGCCTCGGGACAGTCGAACATGGAGATGCCGCTCTCGGGCTTCCCTAACAGCGCGGTGCTCAAGAATGGAGAGGAGGAGATTGCGCATGCGACGCTGCCCACGGTGCGGCTGCTAAGCGTGGAGCGCAAGCCCTCGGCGTTTCCGATGAATGATGTCTCAACGACATGGACGGAGTGCAATCCGGAGACCGCGGCGAAGTTTTCGGCGGTAGCCTTTTTCTTCGGGCGAGAGATCAATCAGAAAGAGAAGATCCCGGTGGGATTGATCGATACGACCTGGGGCGGAACTCCGGTAGAGTCGTGGATCAGCCTGATGGGGATTTCAGCAGATGCGAGTCTCATGCCGCTGTTCAAGTCGCGCGCCATTTTTGCGCAAGATTTGGCAGACGTGCCGGCCGTCCTGGCAAAGGAGAAGCGGGAGGAGGACGCCGCGGTCGCTGCGGGCAAGCCGGCTCCGGAGCCGCATTGGCATCCGAATCCTGCATCATGGGAGCCGGCGGCGCTCTACAACGGCATGATTGCGCCGACGACCCAGTACACGATCAAGGGGGTGATCTGGTATCAGGGAGAGGCGAACAGTGATCCGGAGCGGGCGCCGCTTTACGTGAGGTCGTTTCCAGCGCTGATCGCGGACTGGCGCAGGGATTGGGCACAGGGGAACTTTCCGTTTTTGTATGTGCAGATCTCAAACTTCTATTCGCCGGATGAAGACTGGGGCACGGTCCGGGACGCACAGCGACGGACGCTCTCGGTCGCCAATACTGCTATGGCCGTGACCCTCGACATCGGAACGAAGGACAATGTGCATCCGCCGGACAAGCAGACGGTAGGAGCGCGGCTGGCGCTGGCCGCGCGAGTGATCACGTATGGCGAACGCGGCGTGGAGTTTTCAGGTCCGCTGTTTCGCGAGGCGACGACGGAGGGTTCGGCGGTTCGAGTGTGGTTCGATCACGCAGAGAACGGGTTGACCAGCGAGGGCGCACCAGCGGGCTTTGAGATCGCCGGCGAAGATAGGAAGTTTGTTCCGGCGACGGCGAAAATAGATGGCTCAACGGTGGTGGTCGAGGCGGCGGGCGTGAGCCGTCCGAAGTTTGTCCGGTACGGGTGGGCGAGCTGGACGGATGCGAATCTGTTCAATAAGGAGAAGCTGCCGGCGTCGACGTTTACGTCGCAGTGAGTGCCCGAGATGATGTTTGCGGATATCAATCTCGCGCGGCGTCTGGAACGCGCCGAGGGGCATGCGTGCAAGGGCTTCGCCGAAGCGCGCAAGCGTCTCGATCCGCAGAGCGCGTCGGAATGGATGGAGTGCGCGGGCGCTTATGCCGTCTTCGATGGTGTGGACTCGCCGGTCACGCAGACTTTCGGGCTCGGTCTCTTTGAAGAGCCGAGCGCGGAGTCGATGGATCAGATCGAGCGTTTCTTGCTGGACCGCGGAGCTGCGGTGATGCACGAGGTGAGTCCGTTGGCCGGGGTAGCGACAATGGACCTGTTGTGCGCGCGGGGGTATAGGCCCTTTGAGATCAGCAGCGTGCTGTATCAGCCGGTCGTAGAGTGGCCCGCGGAATGGCCCGCGCAAGACGCGGGCAGGATTGCGGTACGTGTGATCGGTCGCGAAGACACGGCGCTCTGGGCAAAGATCAGCGCGCGGGGATGGGCGCATGATCATCCCGAATTTCAGGGATTTCTGGAGCAGTTCGGGGCGCTGATTGCAGCGCGCGAAGACAGCGTGTGCTTCCTCGCCGAGATTGACGGAGAGCCGGGATGCGCGGGCGTGCTTTGTCTCCATGAAGGCGTGGCCTTGTTCGGCGGGGCATCGACCGTGCCGGAGATGCGGCGGCGAGGGTTGCAATCGGCGCTGCTGCGGGCGCGGAAGCGCTACGCCTTCGAACACGGCTGCGACGTGCTGATGATGGTGACGGAAGCCGGCAGGCAGTCGCAGCGCAACGCGGAGCGAACGGGCTTTCGCATTGCGTACACGTGGATGAAGTGGAGGCTGGATATGGCGGCAGGTTGAGGGGATGGAGGCCGGTTTGCGCATTGGTCTGATGTTGGTTTCAATCCTTGTCGCAGGATTGTCCGCGGGTGCTCAGCAACCCGGCGCGCAGGTTTCGGAGCCGGGCGAGCAGGCATTTGTGGACTGGGCGCGCCAGAATGCGATTCCACTGAAGACCGTCGAGGCGGGTCATGGTTTTGAAGACATGGCTCCGGTGGGAAAGATCGTGGGCGATGCCCGCATCGTGGAGCTGGGCGAGGCGACGCACGGGACGCACGAATTCTTTCAGATGAAGCACCGGATGGTAGAGTATCTGGCGACGCGGGAAGGTTTCACCATCTTCTCGATCGAAGCGAATATGCCGGAGGCTTATCGCCTGAACGACTTCGTTCTGAACGGCGTCGGCGACCCCAAGCAGCTGTTAAAGGGCATGTACTTCTGGACCTGGAACACCGAAGAGGTTCTGGACATGATCCTGTGGATGCGCGAATTCAATCGCTCGGGTAAAGGCCGGATCGAATTCACTGGCTTCGATATGCAGACGCCTACGGTATCCCTGGATAATGCAGGACCGCGGAGCCAAGGGCACAACGCCGTGGACACGGTACGAGATCTCCCTTGATGTTCCGGCGAATGCCAGAAGTATTTATTTCGGCGCGCTGCATGATGGGGGCGGAACTGCCTGGTTGACTCCCTGCAGATCGAGATCGATGGTGTGCCTTACAACGATACGAGCGCATTCGACCTGGACTTTGAGTCGGACACGCCGCGCAGGGTTCATTCCGAGCGGTGGAGACCGGGAAGGGACTGCATGACTTCACCGGAGGACCCGCGCCGGAAGGCAGTTGGGACGAGGCGCTGGCAGCGACCGGGATACCGATCTTTGCGCTGGATCTGCAAGGCGTTCCTGTCCAAGGCCCGGCTGCGCGATGGTTGCAGGAGGATCACTTGTCGCGCAACATCGGCGCCGTCTACAGCGATGCCACGGTACATGTCTACTGGTCAGACACGCGGCAACGGAATGACTTTGACGCCGTGCTGTTCGTGGAGAAGACCACGGCGGCGCGGCGGGTGCGGTAGGACGACGTGAGCGCCATGCTTACTCACGCCGCAGAGCCATTTGCGGATCAACGCGGGCCGCGCGGCGGGCGGGGATCCAGCAAGCCAGCAGGGCAACCAAGGCGAGCAAGACCGGCACAAGGGTGAAGGTGGCCAGATCGTGCGGGTGGATTCCGTACAGAAAACTTGATGAGAACTTCGCCGCCATCCATGCGGCAGGCATGCCGAGCATGAAGGCAATGACGGTGAGCAGCATCCCCTGGCGGACGACGAGACGCTGGACGGCTCCAAGCTGCGCGCCCAGCGCAATGCGGATGCCGATTTCGCGGGTGCGTCGGCTGACGGAGTAGCTCATGACTCCATAGAGGCCGACAGACGCAAGGACCAGGCCGACGATTCCGAAGACTCCGAAGAGGGTGCCGGCGAGGCGCGGCAGAATGAGCGCATCACGGAGGTGTTCGCGCATGGTCTCAGCATTGAAGATGGCCATGGATGGGTCGAGCGAGTGAATGATGTTGCGTACGGCGGATGCGGTGCCGGCTTCGTCGCTGGTGCGGAGGACGAGGGAATACCCGAGGAAAGATGGGTCGGAGGCGACGCTCTGCGCGAGTGAGCGATAGAGAACTGGCCTGAGATCTTCGCCGAGGGTGCGGGATTTGGTGTTTCCGACAACGCCGATGACCTGGTAGTTGGCTCCTCCGCCTTCGACGCGCCGGCCGATGGGGTTTTCGTCATGGAAAACATCATGGGCAAAAGCCTGATTCACGACGGCGACTTTGGGTGCAGAGGCGCTTTCGTTGCCAATATCGCGGCCCGCCAGGCGGGGAATGCCCATGGTTTCGAAGTAGCCTGGCGTAACCATGTAGAGATCGACGTTCGGCTCGGGTCCTGAGGACTTAATCTCCGTTGCGTGAAAGGAATCGCTGCGGTTGCCCATGGAAAGTTGCGCAACGTCGGTGCAGACGGCGGAGGTGACTCCGGGCAACGCGGCGGCGCGATCGCGCAGCTCGCCGAGAAACTGTACGGTGCGCTCGGGAGTGTATCCGTGGACGCGCGGATCGATGGACATCATGAGGATGCCCTGCGAGCGGAAGCCGATGTCCATGCCGACGGCGCGCTCCAGGCTGCGCAGGAACAGCCCTGTGACACAGAGGAGGACCAGCGAGAGCGAAATCTGCGCGACCACAAGGATATTGCGCAGGCTCCAGCGGCTTCCCGGGCGGACGAGCGCGTCTTCGCCTCTGAGGGCATTGGCAATCATCGGGCGCGCGGCTGCCCAGGCGGGTGCAAGTCCGAAGACAACACCTGCGCCGATGCTCAAGCCGAAGGCATAGAGCAGAACGCGCCAGTCGAGGCTGACGGCGATGTCGAGCGGAATCGGGACGGGCAGATGGAATGCGGAGAGCGCGGAGGTAGCCCAGAGCGCGAGGACGACTCCGAGCACGCCGCCGGCGACAGCCAGCAGCACGGTTTCAGTGAGCACCTGGCGCATGAGCTGGGCGCGTGTGGCTCCGAGGGCGAGGCGAACGGCCATCTCGCGCTGGCGGCCAGCGGCCTGGGCGAGGAGCAGGTTGGCGACGTTGGCTCCCGCGATGCACAGGACCATCAACACGACAACGCCGAGCGCCCCGAGGAAGAGAAACACGGTTGACTTCTCGGATTGCGGCAGCGATCCGGCCTGATCGAAGGGCAGGCTGTTGCTCTTGTCGGTCGCGGGGTAGGCCTTGGCGAGATTCGCTGCAAGCGTGTCGAGTTCGGCCGCGACCTGAGTGCGGGCTACTCCAGGCTTCAGCCGCCCGATAACTCTGATCCAGTGAAAGTTGCGGGAGCTGCGGTCTGGGATGTTGAGGGCCAGTTGCTCC
The DNA here is from genome assembly GCA_049588475.1 of Silvibacterium sp. Taxonomy (GTDB): domain Bacteria; phylum Acidobacteriota; class Terriglobia; order Terriglobales; family Acidobacteriaceae; genus Silvibacterium. Next base: position 5,740 of record JBAVYX010000432.1, read on the forward strand.
ACGTTGCCAAGCGGCACCCAGAACTGCGGCGCGAGCACCAGATCGACGCCGCGAAATCCCGGCGGGGCCACGCCGACTACAGTGAAGGGCCTCCCGGAGAGCGTGATCGTTTTGCCTGCAATCGCAGGGTCGGAGGCAAAACGATGCTGCCACAGGCTGTATCCGAGAACGATCACCTGCTGCTTCTCCTCGGATGGGAGAAAGCCGCGGCCGAGCGGCATACGAAGTTGGGCGACGTCGAAGTAGTTGCTGGTGGCGGCCTGTCCCCAGATGCGCTCGGGTTCGCTGTTTCCGCTCCCTGTCATCGAGGCGGGCAGAAGCTCGTAGTAGGCAGCGACTCCGGAGAAGGATTTGGTCTGCTCGCGGACATCCTTATAGAGCGGCCAGGTGAAATGGTTGCAGCAGCGCTCGCCGCGTGCCTGCACGTTCAGCGACAGCAGGGTCGAAGGATCGCCGACGGGCGCCGGGCGTAGAACGAAGGTGCTGACAGCGGAGAAGATAGTCGCGTTGGCGGCGATGCCGAGTCCGATCGAGAGGATGGCGGCAACGGCGACGACGGGTGACTTAAAAATTCTACGGAAAGCGTAGGTAAGATTGCCCAGGCGGGATGCCATAGAACGTCTCCCCTCCTTTGTGCTTGTAAGTTCTTACGCGGTGGAAGGGGTGATGGTTCCCGTTTTGCTTTGTCGTTACTCAGGGGTTGTCGCGCCGCTGTCGAGTCGGCGCGCTTTGATATCACGCATCGGAGGTTGGCCGAAGAATCGGCTGTACTCCCGATTGAACTGGCTCGCACTCTCATAGCCGACCTCGAAGGCGGCACTCGCGGCATCCAGACCGTTATTCAGCATTCGCTCTCTGGCTACATGCAATCGAAGCTGCTTCTGATATTGGAGGGGGCTCATCGCGGTCAAAGAACGGAATTGGTGGTGCAACGTGGATACGCCCATCCGCGCCATGGTCGCGAGTTCCTCAACGCGTAACGGCCTGGCGTAGTTCACCCTCAGCCACTCGACCGCCTTGGCCGTCCGGTGGCTCTGCTCTCCCAACGTAGCGATTGCACGGAGATGCTTTCCTTGCGGACTACGAAGCAACCGGTAGATGATTTCACGCTGGATCAACGTGCTGAGAAATGGAATGTCCTGCGGCGTATCAAGCAGGTCCACGAGCCGGGTGCATGCGTCCAGGAGTTCGACCGAAGTGACACCGACGGCCATGCCGCGTGCGTCACCAGATTCCTCGCGAAGATGAAACTCCTGCTGGCTGAGAATCTCCCGGACCGCAGGCATTTCAAGTCGGAGCAGCAAACCGAGTATAGGCTCCTTTTCGTTTGCCGAAATTACCTGGCTGACCACGGGCAAATCGATAGAGGTCAGGAGGAAGTTCGAGCCGTCGGTCACATAAGTCGTCTTGCCAACGTTGATCCGCTTCCGCCCCTGCACGAAGACAACCAGACTCGGTTCGTATGCAGCCGAGGCGCAGGCAGTGGGTGCGGAGCGGCGGTAGAGCCTCAGACCTGGTATTTCAGTGAGCGAGTCTCCTTCCGCAACGGCACGATCAGCAATCTTGCGGGCCAGCTCGGTCCGCATCTCAACTACTCGTAGCTCTCCGCCTGCATCCTTATGCTTTGCCATTTTGAAACCCTATCGCTCCTTCAAAATAAGGTAGCGCTGAATTCGGAACGACGTGCACAAAAATGTATGTTTCGACAGAAATAGGCAATAGATTGGCAGAATCGGGATACCGCTCGAAGGACAGTTGTTCGTAGTCTGACCTATGAGAACTTGCTGCGCCTTGCGCGCGTGTAACGCATCTTGCATACACTATCTGCCGAGAGGCTGAGGTAATCCATGTACAAAGCAAAAGCTTACTCCGCTGCCAATGCCACATCGCCGCTCGCTTCCACTTCGATCACGCGGCGTGATCCAACCGAACTCGACGTAGAGATCGAAATCCTCTTCTGCGGCATCTGCCACTCCGATCTCCATCAGGTGCGTAATGAGTGGAGCGGCGTGATGCCGACCGTCTACCCCTGCGTCCCCGGCCATGAGATCGTCGGTCGCGTCACCCGTGTGGGTTCGGTGGTGACCAGGTTCAAGCCCGGCGACCTCGCCGCGGTCGGTTGCCTCGTCGACTCCGACGGCACCTGTCTCGAGTGCAAGGCCGGATTCGAGCAGTTCTGTCCCAACCTTACCCTCACCTATAACTTCCCCGACAAACACCTTGGAGGCGTTACCTACGGCGGCTACTCCGATAGCATCGTGGTCACCGAGCGCTTCGTGCTCCACGTCCCGTCCAACCTCAACCTCGCCGGAGTCGCGCCCCTGCTCTGCGCCGGTATCACCACGTACTCGCCCATGCGCCACTGGGGCGTGAGCAAGGGCAAGAAGGTCGGTGTGGTCGGTCTCGGCGGACTCGGCCACATGGGGGTCAAGTTTGCGCACGCTCTCGGAGCCCACACTGTGGTGTTCACCACTTCGCCGGGTAAGAAGGACGACGCTCTGCGCCTTGGCGCCGACGAGGTTGTCATCTCCCGCAACGCCGACGAGATGGCGAAGCACGCCGGCAGCTTCGATTTTATCCTCGACGCCGTCTCCGCCGACCACGACATCAACGCCTACATCCAACTCCTCCGCCGCGACGGTGACCTCTGTCTTGTCGGCGCGCCCGAAAAACCTCTTTCCGTTGCCGCTTTCGGACTACTCTTCGGACGCAAGAGCCTCTCCGGATCGCCGATCGGCGGCCTCCCCGAAACCCAGGAGATGCTCGATTTCTGCGGCCAGAACAACATCACCGCCGACGTCGAAGTCATCCCCATCCAGAAGGTAAACGAAGCTTACGAGAGGCTGCTCAAGGCTGATGTGAAGTACCGCTTCTCGATCGATATGGCTTCGCTCAAATCTGAGTAATCGCCGAACGAGGCGCTCTCGGTTTGATACGAGGCGCCTCAGTCCAAACACTTCTAAGCAATTGGCAGGAGAATCAATGCAAAAGCGCAAATTGGGAAACAGCAATCTGGAAGTCTCGGCTCTCGGGCTCGGATGCATGGGCATGAGCTTCTCCTATGCTCCGCCGTTTCCGGACAAGCAGGAGATGATCTCTCTTCTCCGGACAGCCGTCGAACGCGGTATCACCTTCTTCGATACGGCGGAGGTCTATGGCCCGTTCACGAATGAGGAACTTGTCGGTGAGGCGCTCTCTCCGCTGCGCGACAAGGTGGTGATGGCCACAAAGTTCGGATGGAAGATTGACCCGAGCACAGGCAAGAACGTAGGACTCGACAGCCGCCCCGAGCGCATCCGTCAGGTCGCCGACGCCTCGCTCAAGCGGCTCAGGACCGATGTGATCGATCTCTTCTATCAGCACCGCGTTGACCCGAATGTGCCCATCGAAGAGGTTGCGGGAGCGGTAAAGGAACTCATCCGGGAAGGCAAGGTCAAACACTTCGGTCTTTCTGAAGCAGGTGTGGGGACGATCCGCCGCGCGCACGCGGTCCAGCCTGTGACCGCGCTCCAAAGCGAATACTCACTATGGTGGAGGAAGCCCGAAGCAGAGGTGATCCCTACCCTTGAAGAGCTCGGAATTGGCATGGTTCCGTACAGCCCTCTGGGGAAGGGATTTCTGACCGGCAAGATGGACGAAAGCACCGAGCTTAAAAGCGGCGATTTCCGTAACACGCTGCCTCGCTTTACACCCGAAGCCCGGAAGGCCAACCAGACTGTCGTCGATCTTCTCACCGCCATCGGTAAACAAAAGAACGCTACACCTGCCCAGATCGCGCTCGCCTGGCTGCTTGCCCAGAAGCCGTGGATCGCTCCTATCCCGGGAACGACCAAGCTCCATCGCCTCGAAGAGAATATAGGCGCGGTGTCCGTCGAGCTCACACCCGACGATCTCCGCCAGGTTGACGAAGCCGCTTCAAAGATCAAGGTAGAGGGTGATCGCTATCCCGAGCACCTCGAGAAGATGAGCGGCCTCTAAGCAGCGGCCGGAGGGAATCGATCATGAAAGCGCGAGTGTGTTGGGTGCTGGCGGTTGTCGTAGCGCTCAGTGGAATCTCGCTGGCGCAGTCCGCAGCAAAGAAAGACGCAGGTCCTGGTTTTGATAAGGAGAAGTTGATCGGAGCCTGGCATCTGGTCTCGATCTCAGTCCCAGGGGCGGGTAGAAGACAAAATCCCGCAGCCGAAATCAAGGGAACGCTGATCTACACGCGCGACGGCCACATGTCGGTCCAGCTTATGTACCCCGAGTCAGCGTCCGCTCTCTCCAATGACTACGTACTAAATGGCTATGAGGCTTCCTTCGGTAGCTACGACGTCGATGAGGCGGCGCACACGGTCACGCATCACGTGCAAGGCTCGATTACGCACGCGCTTGTAGGAAAGGACCTTACGCGCGTGTACCAATACTCTGACGGACACCTGATCATCAAGTCGGCTAACCCGGATGAACACTGGCAAGTCGTGTGGGAACATTACTGATTGATGGGCCGCTACACGCGCGCGGAAGACTGCTCCGGGTGATATCGCAAAAAGAAAGGAGAAGCAATGCCTCATTGTCGTAGTGAAGCTGCTGGCTGGAAAGTCAGAAGAGCAGAAGAGTCAACTCGCTGAAGAGATCACCAAAAACGTCATGTCGGTTCTGAATTACGGAGACGAGTCGGTGTCTGTGGCGTTCGAAGAAATCAATCCACAGGATTGGACGGAAAAGGTCTACAAGCCGAACATCCAAAACAAATGGGACACGCTCTACAAGAAGCCTGGATACGACCCGCTTTGAACGAGGAGAACCCGACAATGTCATGTTCGAAAGACGAACTCCATAAGATCGCTGAGGCTGATGACTTGCACATATCACCGCTCCGTAAGGACGGCATGACGTATGGCACCCGACATGGATCTGGTTAGTCGCGGTCGGCGGTACAACGGGCCCAACTCTCGTTGGTACCAGACCGCGGTACGCAAAAGGCGCGGCGGATCATCTCTGCCGGCATCACGAAGGAGGTCGCCTTCGAGCCGGTTGGACGGACCGATCAACGACCTCATCGACGAGGCCTACGGGACGAAGCACGATAGCAGCCCGTACCTCAAGCCGATGATCGGCGCACGAGCACGCTCCGCGACAGTCAGGGTCATGCCGCGGGAAACCGAAGCTCCATAACCGCTTCGCGTAGCGGTTGACGACAACAGACCGCTAGTAGGGAGATAGACACATGGAAATCAAAAGAGTCGGCACGCAATCCTCTGCAAAAGGACCGTCTGAGTGGTTCACGGGCACCGTGCGAATCGATCCGCTGTTTCAGGCACCCGATCCGGCATTTGTGCAAGGAGCAAGCGTAACCTTCGAGCCGGGTGCTCGGACGGCATGGCACACGCATCCGCTCGGTCAGACGCTCATCGTCACCTCCGGCTGCGGTCGGACGCAGCGCTTGGGCGGGCCAATCGAGGAGATCCGGCCGGGTGATGTAGTCTGGTTTCCGCCGGGAGAAAAGCACTGGCACGGCGCAGCGCCAACTATAGCTATGACGCACATCGCAATTCAGGAAAAGCTCGACGGCAAGGTGGTCGACTGGATGGAACAGGTGAGCGACGAACAATACCTGGCCTGATTCAAGCGGGGCCTGATGAAACGGCGGATAAAAAGGAGGTCCCGATGAGTAAGGCAATCGAAAACCTGCAGGCCGCCTTGGAGCGGGCCATGGCCGGCCGGCCTAAAGTCGGCGGATTCCCGTACCTGGCAGAGACGCTAAGGCGCGCCGGTGTGACGCGCAATCTCTGGTACTTGCCCGCGGGGGAGAGCCTGTATCTGACCGAGATCGGGCCAGTCCTGACCCAGGGCACGCCGCTGGTAACAGGCACCGTGGATGTGCCTCCGTTCGACCGAGAGGCGCTGATCGCGGCGCTGCGCATCGACCAAGCCGGGAAGAGCAGCTTCCCTGCGTTCCTGATGGCCACGTGGCGTGCCGGGGTGGTTTGCTACGATGTCGATTTCGCTGGACGGACGGTCGCCTATTACGGCTGCGGCGCCGAGGAGTATGTGGAAGCCTATCCCGCCGTCGAGGTGCAGTAAGGCCGCGACCGCTCAGAGATACGTCTAGTAATTTTGTCACGTCAACCTTGGCGCTGGTCTGCGCACGAGTGCGATCGTATATCTTTCACTCATCCGTTTCGTTTCGATAGAGGACAGACATGTCAGGATCACGCAGAGATTTTCTTGCCCACAGCACGCTCGGACTGCTCAGCGTTGCCGTCGCCGCTCACGCCCAGACACCGCAGGCTCCGCAATCACAGGAACCGACACCGGGAGCCCCGCCCGCATTCGGGACGGCTCCGCCGGTGGGGCCCGAGGTGTCGTCCGCGACCTTCGCCGAGGCGGAAAAGCTGGTCCAGGTCGAGATGACTCCGGCGGATCGCGCCGAGGCGGCGAGCAACTGGCGGATGCAGATGGCTCCGCTGTATGAGCGCCGCACAGGGCCGCGCAAGCTGGCGCTGGAGTCGAATCTGGCACCGGCAACGCAATGGAATCCTTTGCTGCCGGGAATGAAGAGCTATCCAGCGGCGAATGTGTTTGTGCGCAGTAAGGACAGCTCTGTTCCACCGCCTGTCAACGACGACGAGATCGCCTTCGCCACTGTCACGCAGCTTTCGCGCTGGATTGAGGGCCGCCAGATCACAGCGGAGCGGCTGACGGAGATCTATCTGAACCGCATCCAACGTTTCGATCCAAAGCTGCATTGTGTGATCACGCTCACCAAGGATCACGCTCTCGAACAGGCTCGGCAGGCGGACAAGGAGATTGCCGCGGGCCAGTATCGTGGCCCGCTTCACGGGATTCCGTGGGGGGCGAAGGACCTGCTCGATACGGCGGGCATTGCAACGACGTGGGGGGCGGAGCCATATAGAAATCGCGTTCCTAGGACAAACGCGGCGGTTGTCGAACGGCTGAACACGGCTGGCGCAGTCCTCGTGGCGAAATTGAGCCTGGGTGCGCTGGCGCTGAACGATATTTGGTTCGGCGGCCAGACGATGAATCCGTGGCTGCTTGAAGAAGGCTCTTCTGGTTCCAGCGCCGGACCGGGATCGGCAACATCGGCGGGCCTGGTGGCCTTTGCGATCGGCAGCGAGACGGGCGGCAGTATTGTGAGTCCGTCCATGCGCTGCGGTGTTACGGGACTGCGTCCAACCTTTGGACGGGTGCCGCGCACTGGTGCGATGACGCTCTGCTGGTCGCTGGACAAGCTGGGTCCAATGACGCGCGGTGTGGAAGACACGATGCTCATTCTCAATGCGATTTCGGGGCCCGATCCTGGCGATCTCGGCAGCGTTCCATCGAAGCTCGCATTCAATGCTGGAGCGAGTATAGCGGGCCTGCGCGTCGGTTACATTCCCGCATGGATGAAAGAGGCCCCGGCGACGGAGGTGGATCGCGCGGCACTCGAGATGGTGAAGAAGGTCGGCATGGTACCAGTTGCGGTCTCTTTGCCTGACTGGCCTTATGACTCGCTCAATCTGATTCTGTTTGCCGAAGGCGCCGCGGCATTTGAAGAGTTGACCCTCAGCCACCAGGTGGACGAGTTGAAGGCGCAGGTGCCCGACGCGTGGCCGAATGTCTTTCGCCAGTCGCGCTTCCTGTCGGCCGTCGACTTTGTGCAGGCAGACCGCCTGCGGCGCAAGGTCGCAGAAGAGATGGCGAGAATATTCTCAGTCGTTGACCTGCTGCTGGTGCCATCTCTGCGGGACGAGATGCTGGTGATCAGCAACAACACCGGTCATCCCTCGCTAACGTTGCGCGCCGGTTTTGTCGAGGTTTCGGAGGCACGCAGCGACTGGGCTCCGGACCCAAAACATCCGCTGCCGAAGTTCTCTCCGCCGCGACGGGTGCCGCACGGAGTCACGCTGATTTGCAGGCTATTCGACGAAGGCACGCTGGCCGAAGCAGGCATGGCGCTCGAGAAGGCATTCGGCGTTGCGGGGGAGCAGCCACCGGGCTTTTAGAAGCCAGCGTCGGCATCTCCGCCCCTGGCGGCAGTCATTGCCAGGAGCCGGGTACTTCCGCGGATAGCTCAAAAACTGTTGGTAATGCCGGCATACCGCGCGGCGAAGCGCGGGATGACCATCGGGCGCAGCCAATCGGACTGACGGAGAAGAGTGGCAGGATGGCCCCGGCTTCCTTGAGGGAGAACCGGGGCCACGTTGCAAGCAGCCTGTAAGCCGAATTCTGTCGAGGACGGCCATTCCTCTAGGCGATACATCGCTGCATCGCTCCAGCAACCTACCCGAAGGTTTCCGCCGCGCCTGCGCTTGCGCTCAGCCACGTAACCCGCGTTGACGCGCCGGGCCGGCACGCATCCGCAGCCGATCGGGTCGGGCCGCGAATTTCCTCCCTATTTGGTCTTGCTCCATGTGGGGTTTACCCTGCCCCCGACGTTACCGCCGAGGCGGTGCGCTCTTACCGCACCTTTTCACCCTTACCCTT
>JBAVYX010000433.1:0-8847 GCA_049588475.1 Silvibacterium sp.
CTTGCTTTTGCCGACCCTGCGCCATTCGACCTCGCTGGCCCGCGCATCGAAGTCAAAGTGAAGCGTGGAGGCCAGACACTCCCCGTCACTGCAGTTCCCAACCTTGCTGTTGGCGACAAGCTCTGGATTTACCCCGACTTTCCTGCCAGCCAGGCCACGCATTATCTTCTTGTCGTCGCATTCCTGCGCGGATCGACCAACCCACCGCCCGAGAGCTGGTTCTTCAAGGCTGAAACCTGGGACAAAAAATTCACCGAAGGACTCTATATCACCGTCCCGGAAGGCGCGCAGCAGGTACTGCTCTTTCTCGCTCCGGCAACCGGCGGCGACTTCAAGACCTTAGTCAATGCCGTGCGCGGGCGCCCGGGCGCATTTGTCCGTGCCTCCCAGGATCTCAATCAGGCGAGCCTCGACCGGTCGCGTCTTGACGCCTATCTTGACGCCGTACACAGGATCAACTCCACCGACCCGGGCACACTCAAGGATGTCTCGCCGCTTCTCGCGCGCAGCCTCGGCATGAAGCTGAATAAAGATTGTCTCGACAAAGAGATCGATGAGCAGGCTTCCTGTCTGGTGCAAAAGCAGGATGGTCTGATCCTCAATGACGGTCACAGTGTATCTCTCGTAGGTGCTCTCACTACGGGGCCGGCGAGCGATCTCGGTATGCAAGCCAGTTATACTCCGCGAGCTAACTTCGGCTACTACAGCCCGTACATCGCGTCCATCATGGATATCGCCCGCATCCTGGACTCTCTCCATACCGCCGAATATCAATACATCCCGGCGCTTGCCACCCAGCGTGGAAACGCACTGGACCTTAGGCTCAACACGCCTCCTTCGTTCCATAATCCAAAGTCGGTTCTGGTCGTCGCACTCCCGGCAATTGGGGTCGCGCAACCTCCGCCGCTCCATCCGATCGATGAGAAGCAGATCTACTGTGCCGAGAAAAGCGGGCTTACACTTCCCGTTGACGGCGCGCCGCTGATCTTTTCGACAGGCTACGCGCGTGATATGGTCCTGCACCTCGAAGCAGGCGACAAAAAGATCGACCTGCCGCTTAAGGCCGAAGCCACGAAAGGCGGATTCGTGGTAGACAACAAAGCCCTCGCCGGAATTGATTTCGGCGCCGGTGCCAACCCGTCTCTCCGCAGTTCCGTACGAGGCTACTGGGGTTTCGAACCATTCCAGGGGCCGGCTTTCCACCTCCAGTCTGCGAGCGAGCAAAAATGGCAGATCGCGTCCGCTTATCAGGACACTCTCGTGGTCGGCCGTGATGACGCGCTTCATCTCCAGGCCGACAACGCGACCTGCGTCGACTCAATCCAGTTCCGCAATTCTCACGGCAAAGAACAAAAGGCCGAGTGGAAGCTCGATGCGCCAGATCGGGTCGAGGTTACGCTGCCGTTGAAAGATGCCCAGCCTGGCCTGCTAACACTGCTTGTGAAGCAGGCCGGATTGGACAAACCGCAGGAAGTCCAGCTGCATACTTTCGCCGAAGCCGGCCACCTTGAGAGCTTCACCCTTCACGCCGGAGACCACCAGGGCGTACTCAAAGGCAGCCGTCTGGACGAAGTCGCCGGTATTACAGTCAGTGGAATCAAATTCGAGCCGGGAAAGCTCTCCGTCGATCAAGACGACGAGTTGCTACTGGAAACGAAGGACCTGAAGGCAGTGGGTGATCTTGCCGCCGGCGAACAGCTCAAGGCAACAGTGACCCTCCGAGACGGGCGGGCCGTCGACCTTCAAACAACCATTCGTCCGTCGCGCCCTAAGGTAACTCTGATGGACAAGAGTGTCGAGGCGAATGGAGCGAGTGGAAACAGCAATATCCAGCTTGCAGACCCGGATGATTTACCCCAGAACAGCAAGCTAACCTTTTCTCTCAAGGCACAGTCTCCAGCAACCTTCTTGCGTGACGAAAAGATCGAGGTCGCAACCGTAGACGCATCCTATTCCACCATGCTGAGCATGGCGGATGGCACTCTTACCTTGCAGGACACCAAGACTGCCTTAGCGAGCCTCAACCCTGCCAAGGCCTTTGGAGCTTCCGCCTTCGGTCCCCTGCGTTTTCGCCTGATCGACGGAAACGGAGCGGAGGGTGACTGGCAACCGCTTGCCACCCTGGTCCGTCTGCCTGATTTGCAGGATCTGAAGTGTCCAGCAATCTCAGAACAGCCTTGCAAGTTGACTGGCTCCAATCTCTTCCTGGTCGATTCCGTTTCCGGTGATGCACAGTTCTCCCACCCCGTTCAGGTTCCGGACGGTTTCCCAGGCGGTGTGCTTCCCGTTCCACATCCTGAGGGAGCCGGACTCTATGTGAAACTTCGAGACGACCCCTCTGTCGTGAACCAGGTCACGTTAGCTGCGCAGCCGTTGCAGTCTGCTTCTTCCCATCGGCCTCGTCGTTCGGACAATATGCGGCCAGCCGGAAGTACGGTGCAGAATACTCCAGCACCAAGCCCACAGCCGGAAACGAATGCAAACCAGGCACAGGCGGGAGCTTCTCCTCCGTCTGCACCACCTTCCACTTTGCCGCAGGCTTCGGCTACATCGCCGAGGCCGTAACTCGAGAGCGCTGCGCACCGCGTATGCTAAAAAGCTGGAAGCGGCCAGCCATGAAATATAAGCATGCCATTCGCGGCGTCACATACGCATTCGACGACCTGCGCACGCTGCTCGCCAGGGCGTCTCCCGCGCGTAGTGGAGACGAGCTGGCCGGTATAGCCGCCTCCAGTTCCACCGAACGAGTGGCCGCGCAGATGGCGCTCGCCAATCTCCCACTCTCCGAGTTCCTCAACGAAGCCGTCATCCCCTATGAAGACGACGAGATCACGCGACTGATCGTCGACTCGCACAACCGGAACGCCTTCGCGCCCATTGCCAGCCTTACCGTCGGCGAGTTCCGTGACTGGCTTCTGCAAGAGGAGACCTCGAGCGACCTGCTTACCGGTTTGACTTGGGCGTTCACACCGGAGATGGCCGCAGCTGTTTCCAAGCTCATGCGCCTTCAGGATCTGGTGCTCGTTGCCCGGAAAATTCGTGTCGTCACCCGCTTTCGCACAACGGTGGGATCGCCGGGAACGCTTTGCTCGCGTCTCCAACCTAACCACCCCACGGACGATCCCGCAGGGATTGCAGCATCCATCCTCGATGGCTTACTGCTCGGGGCGGGCGACGCGGTTATCGGCATCAATCCCGTCTCGGATAACGTGGCCACGGTCGCCAAGCTGCTGCGCATGATTGACCACATGCGCGAGCGCTACGAGATCCCTACGCAGAGCTGCGTGCTGGCACATATCACCACGCAGATGCAGGCGCTGGAACGCGGCGCGCCCGTCGATCTCTTCTTCCAGTCCATCGGCGGAACGGAGAAGACGAACACTTCATTCGGCGTGAATCTTGCGCTTCTCGATGAGGCTTATCAAGCTGGTCTCGCACTAAGGCGCGGCAGCATCGGTAATAACGTCATGTACTTCGAGACCGGCCAGGGCAGCGCGCTCTCCGCCAACGGCCATCATGGGGTGGACCAGCAGACCTGCGAGGCCCGGGCCTATGCTGTCGCTCGCCGGTACAAGCCGATGCTAGTGAACACGGTCGTCGGGTTCATCGGGCCCGAATACCTCTACGATGGTAAACAGATCCTGCGCGCGGGCCTTGAAGACCACTTTTGCGGCAAGCTTCTCGGACTGCCGATGGGCTGCGACGTCTGTTACACCACCCACGCCGAGGCTAACAACGACGACATGGATACGCTTATGACGATGCTCGCTGTGGCGGGCGTGAACTACATCATGGGCGTGCCCGGCGCGGACGATGTGATGCTCAACTATCAGAGCACGTCGTTCCACGACATCGCCTATCTCCGAAGTGCGCTAGGCCTTCGCCCTGCTCCCGAGTTCGAGGCGTGGCTCGCGCTCGGTTCCCGCAGGGAGCTCTCCATGCAGGGGTTGCTGAACCCATGACCCGCGATACGCATGACCGGAGCACCTTGCGCGCCTATACGACGGCGCGTGTCGGCCTCCGGCGGGCAGGAACGAGTCTCGCGACGGCAGAACTGCTGGACATGGCACAATGCCTGGCCGAGGCGCGTGACGCGGTCCACGCTGAGCTCAGCTCGGCATCGCTCCTCCCGCAGCTGGCCGAGCGCGGTTTTCATCCGCATTTTCTCAGGAGCGCCGCCAGTGATCGGGCAGAGTATCTGCGCCGTCCCGACCTGGGACGCCAGCTAAATACCGCTTCGCGTGTTCTGCTGGAGCAGGCGGCATCAAAGGCGGGCTCCGGTCGCCTGGTGATTGCTATCGCCGACGGACTCTCGGCTATTGCCGCCGAGCGCCATGCAGTGCCGTTGCTTGATGCACTCCTGCCGTTTCTCGAGGCGGATGAGGGAGGGCAATTCGGGCCGGTGGTCATCGTAGAGCAGGCCCGGGTGGCGATCGGCGACGAAATCGGCGAACGCCTGGGCGCGGCGATCATCCTGCTGCTCATCGGCGAGCGGCCGGGATTGAGCTCGCCGGATTCGATGGGGGCGTACATCACGTGGGCTCCCCGCGTGGGGCGGAGCGACGCCGAGCGCAACTGCGTCTCGAACATCCGTCCCGACGGCCTGAGCTACTCGCTGGCCGCGAGGAAGATCGTGAATTACCTGAATAAGGCACGACGACGCCAGCTCACCGGAATTGCCCTCAAGGAAGATCTGCCTCAAATTGAAGGGTGAGAATGCTGTTGTGCGTGGGGACCCCTCCCCCTTCTCATTTGACAAGTGTATGATTCGGCGTGCGTTCTGAACCCTAGAGTTGACAAATGTGTGAAACCATTGCCTTTATTTAACCTGCTCTGATTCTAAAGGGGTTAGCCAGAAAATTGCGCTGAATTCGGTGCAGGGGTAGGACCATCGCGCAAATCATTCAGAATACTGCGGTTATTCACTTATCATAGATTACAAAGGGGTTAAGCGATGCTTTTCTTCGCATCCCCCTGTTCTTATTATACGAGTTCAAGAGAAATAGTCGGCCCGGGATGATCGGGAGGCTAATCATTTGGAATGATATGTTTACGGCGAGACACCAGGATTTGCGGCTTGACACTGAATTCAGCAGGCCTTCAACCCGCCCGTCCTCGATCCGCGTGACACGATCATGAGTTTCTCGCGGTCCAGAATCTTCCTTATCTGTCCGCGCGCGTGATTGGCCCATGGGCCGGTGGAGTCAAGCTTCAGGTACGCCATCCAATGCTTCAGAGCCTTGCGCCGTTCGTTCAGGCGCTCATAAGCAAGCGCGAGGTTGTAGTGCGCATCGGCGTAGTTGGGCGCCAGACGAATGGCCGTTCGATAGGCCTCGACAGCCTCACCCAGGCGCTGCAATTCATCGAGCACATTGCCAAGATCGAAAAAAGCGAGCGCATAATTGGGGTCGGCCTCGGCCGCCTGGCGATAAAGGTGCTCCGAGCTCGCGAATTGCCGCTGGTTGTAGAAGATCGTTCCCAGGTTGATGGCCGCCGCCGCATGCCCGGCGTCGAGTTTCAGGATGCCCTGATAAAGGTCAATCGCTTCATTCTTTCTGCCGGACTCCTCGCAGCGCACCGCCTCCAGAAACATGAGTCCGGTGCGGTTGCCAATCTGTGCCGCACTCAATCCATCACACTCGGCCTTCACCAGATCCCGATGACCCTCGAAATCGAAGACAAACTGCCGCGCAATGGGGTCCATTACCGCGCCCAGGTGTCGAAACACCAGCCGCGAGCCGCTTCTCATTGTGGCTGCCTCAAGGAGGGGGTTCGCCATGCCGGAGACGGCCCTCATGGCGTGAACGCTGGCGCGAATGTTGGCCACGGAGAGTCGCGTGGCGCGCAGATCGCGTAGCTTGCGCAACTGGACAAGATCCTGAAAGCTGTAGGCGCCTGAAAAGGAAGCTAAACCTGCGCGCTCCCACGCTCGCAACTGCTTGGCGCGGATGTGGAGTATGCGAAGAACATCCTGACGGCTATATCGGGTCACAGTGCTCGTGCTCGTAAGAGTACCGTCACTCACCTTAACGCGATTATCGGGGCCTTCTGTTACATACACAAGGGCACAATATGAAATTTCCGTGGATAAAGAGGTACCAATCCTGGTGCGGGAAGAGATGGCGCAAGCATTTTTTTGGATGTTATGAGACTACTCACAGTCACGGATAAACCAAAGGAATGCACTTATAGCCAAAAACCAAGTGCCGACCTTGACTATGGAGAACCAGCGAAAAAAACACTACCCCGTGCTCAGCAAAGGCTGCATATACGATCTGAAGTAACCATCCACGGAGAACACCTGCCGCAGCAAAAGCGATGGCCCCCGTCGCAATGCCAGCCAGTCGGGTTCTGCCCAGGGCAGCCGAAAGAATCAGACCCAAGGTCGATCCGTAACTGTCCAGATCAAGGCAGTTTTCAAGTTACCGGGCGCGAGATCCAGAGTGAACCAACGTGCCGTGCCAGAATGCCAAAGAAACAAGCGTTCAAGCAAGGATACTGAGAGCCACGTCGACACAATTTAGACGGCATGTCTTGGCTTCAACCTGGGTTTGAGCCACCGCAGCATTGCCGATAGAAATGCGGCTGTCAAAGAAACGTACGCGGTATTTATGGCCCAACTAGCCATGTGAACTTCGAAGCGAAGTACTAGACCTATCACCAGGGCAGGCAGTAATCCGGCTACAAGAGCACTGATGACGACTTTCAGGCTTACGGGGAACGCCGGTGCTGGGGGCCTGGCGTCGGGGCTGAGGGGGGCTGGTGTTGGCTCTGGTGAGTCTGGCCTGGGAGCGGGGGAGCTAAGGCATTCCGCAGCATCTTCAGGCCACGCACGTAATCGCTTCTGAAATCGATATGCTGCAGACGGGCCAGTCGGAAGGGAATCTCGCAATCGCGATAAAGCACCGGGATAACTCGCTTTTGCCTATCTAAGGCAAAAGCAACCTCATCACAAACGTTCACAGAGCCAACAGATACAGTTGAGAGAATGACCATCATGCTCAGGCATTTGGACAGAGCATCCTCAATGGCAACGTCCCACGGCATTCCAGGGTGGGATATCCAGCTGATCAAACCACACATTCGCGCCAGCCGCTTTCAGATCTTGAATCAGCCTCAAAGCGAACACCTCATCGGCACAGCAATAGCTGACGAAAGGACAGGAACATCCATGACTTGATGGCAATCTCGCGAAGAGACGTTTGGCGAAGGTGTGTTAACAGGGACAAATCTATCAGGACACACGAGATATTCAACCCAATAGAGAAGATTCGTTGGAAAATTCGTGAAGAACGCGCTTTGCGGCCAGCTTTCCAGGTGTTATCGAGGAAATTTGTGATGTTCCGGTGTCGCAACATCGCGTCCCATTGTCACGGGCACAAAGCCTTTCGCCTGACCTGATTCGCGGGAGACAGGGCTGCTGCTCAATCCTGCTGCATTTTTCGTTGTAAAGACTGATCTTCGGCAGAACAAACCCGCGTCAGCGCCTGTTGCTATCCTGTTGTGGATTTGTCTGCACACACGAGGGAAGGGCACCATTGAGCGGCGTGGACCAAAACTCGCACCAAGCACCGACCCTTTGGCACCCCCTACGCACGCCGACTTTTCGTAATCTCCTGGCTGCGGATCTCGCTTCCGACATCGGCACTTTCATACAGGGCGTGGGCGCGGCCTGGATGATGGTTTCGCTTCATGCCGGGCCTTTATATATAGCCCTCATTCAGACCGCAAGCGCTCTGCCATTCTTTCTTCTTGCTGTGCCGGCAGGAGTCATCGGCGACATTGCCGATCGCCGCAAGCTGATCCTGTTTGCGGAAATATGGATGGCATGCGTCGCAGTTGTCCTGGCTGCACTCGCGATCGCGGGGCGGCTTTCCCCGATATTGCTGCTCATACTGACATTTGCTTTTGCCGCTGGAGACGCATTCGAGAGTCCGGCGTGGCGAGCTACCTTGCCGGAGCTGGTTACCCATGAAGATCTGCCACCTGCTTCCGCACTCAATGGCATCGAGTTTAATTTTGCGAGAGCCGTGGGTCCGGCTTTGGGTGGAGTGGTTATTGCACTGGCCGGCATCAGCACCACCTTCGCCGTCAATGCGGTTTCGTCCATAGGCGTGATCGCTGTCGTCGCTCGCTGGCAGGGGAAGACTCGTAAACGGACGGGCCCTCGTGAGACGCTGGACGGCGCGACGGCGGCAGTGATCCGATATGTTCGCTACTCGCCCGCACTTCGCACAATCCTGGTTCGCTCGGGCGCAGTGATGTTTTTCGCGAGCGGACTTCTGGCATTGTTGCCCTCGGCTGCTCATGACGTAAGCAAAAGGCCAACGAGTTATGGGTTTCTGCTGGGGTGTTTTGGCGCGGGGGCCGTGCTGGGGGGACTGGCAATGCAGCGGGTTCGGGAGCGATGTTCGACTGAGCAAGTGGTGTCAGGCGGGGTCCTGCTTTTCGGATTCAGTACGGTCGCCGCTGGATTGCTTCACGTGCTGCCGATGCTGGGTTTGAGCATGCTGATAGCAGGCGCGGCGTGGATTGTCTTTGTCTCTCTTCAATGTCATTGTGCTGAACCAGACCCCCGATTGGGTGAGGGCTCGCGTACTCGCAGTATCGATGCTGGTCTTTCAAGGGGCCATGGCTGCCGGAAGCGCTGCGTGGGGCTGGTTGGCTACCATGACCGATACTCGCATTGCGCTGATGTGGGCTGGCGCGGGAACAATCGCCACTACAGCTTTAGCCCGGGTTTCTCACCAGCACTGAAGTCGCGGGGTAATTTGTCGTGATGGAGCCGATGGCTGCGGTATTCAGGTGGCGTCATTGGCGGTCGAGGTATTTTGGCCCGTGCAGGTG
>JBAVYX010000434.1:0-16856 GCA_049588475.1 Silvibacterium sp.
ACTTCAGACAGCGCGAGTCTGCTCGTGAGTAACGGTTGGATTGCCGAAAGCGCGCAGGGCGGCATGGCGGGTCTCTTCTGCTGACAAGCCGCGTCCCGCTGCTCTTCCTCTTCCAGTTCGAGGTCAGACTCGAGTTCCCGCTCCAGGTCCATCTCGTTTCCTGATCTGCCGCCATTTCATCACAGCTCTCCTTGATTTAGGCCCGGATTTGCCGGCAGTCGGTGCTTCCACGTCATTCAGTTCGTAACGCGCGCATCGGGTCGATGGAAGCTGCGCGGCGGGCGGGCACGATTGCCGCAATTGTGGCCGCTACCATGAGCAGCAGCACGCTGCCGCCAATGGCAAGCGGGTCCATGACTGGTGTCTGATAAAGCAGGTTGCGCACCCAGCGCAGAGCAACAAAGGCCAACGCCAATCCGATAACTGTGCCAGGCAGAACCGAATACGCAGCCTGGCGCAGCACCAGACGAACCAGCGCGCTTTTGCCAGAGCCCAGCGCCATGCGGATGCCGAACTCCTGCCGGCGCAGCGAGACCGAGTACGCGAGTACGCCATAGACGCCAAGCAGTGCCAACAGCAGCGCCGCCGCGCCAAAGCTCGTCAACACCAGGGCCTGAAAGCGGTCTGTAGCTACGGAATCACTGACCTGGTCATCCATCGACTTGAGCGTGGGAATGGCGACCTGCGGATCGATCTGCCAGATCGCGCGCCGCATCTCGGGAATCAAAGCATCACTAGGCTGCGAGCTCCGCACCAGGAATGACAGCGTCCATGGGGTGAAGGCCCAGTAAGGCAGATAGACCACGGCGGCATTGTCCTTGAGACCGTTGATGCGCGCATCTGCCACGACTCCGATCACCGTGACCCGGTGATCATCATCGGGAACAATGTTGGTTATCTTGCGCCCGACGGGGTTCTCGCCGGGGAAGCCTTCGCGGGCGGTTCTTTCCGAGATGAGTGCCACATAAGGATTGGCGCGATCAGCGGCTGTAAAGTTGCGTCCCGCCATGAGTGGACTCCGCATAGTGGGCAGATAGTCGGGGTTGATCCAGCGGACATTGATCATCGGCTCTTTCCCGGCAGGTACGGGATGATCCGGACGGAAGAGATTATCCACCCACGTTTCGCCGGTCATCGGCGCTACGCTGGTGAGCGCCACCGACTGCACCCCGGGCAGTTGACCAAGAGACGCAAGGGCGCGGTCGATGAAGGCGTGCTTCACCGTATTGGCCTTCGTCGAGAAGTCGCCGTATTGCGGCGCAAACAAGTCGACCTGAGCGATTGTGATGTGGCTGGAATCGAAGCCGCGGTTCTGGTGCATCAGATTCGAAAAGCTGCGCAACATAAGAGAAGTGACGATGAGCAGAATCACTGTGCAAGCCACCTGCGCCCCCACCATTACGCTGCGCGTGCGATGGCCTTCCCGCGTATTGGCTGCGCGTGCGGAATTTGCCTGCAGTGCGGCTTGCGGAGGAACCCGCAGAGAACGCAGGGCGGGCAACGTGCCGAAGACGATTGCCGCCACGATTGACAAGCCGGCGGCGAATGCCAGCACGGGCAGGCTTACCTGCACTTCGTCGAGACGCGGAACGTTGGCCGGCACCAGCGCAAGCAACAGCCGCACGCCGGCGAAGGCCAGCGCCGCTCCGGCCGCGCCTCCGACCAACGCCAACACCAGGCTCTCGATGAGGCGCGACCTGACTAGCTGAGCCCTGCTTGCGCCGAGCGCGGCGCGCACCGCGGTCTCCCGCTCCGCGTTGACTGCTCGCGCCAGTTGCAGATTTGCCAGGTTCACGCACGCGATCAACAGCACTGCGCCGACCGCCGCGAACAATAGCCAGAGCGCGCCGCTGACACCTGAGGCCACATCCTTCGTCAGAGGTGTCAGCGCAATTCCAAAATGAAGGGGCAGACGCGCAGAGAGAGTGTATGCCTTCTGCAGCGCATCTAGTTCGGCGCTTGCCCCCGCAAGAGTCACACCGGGCTTGAGTCGGGCAATTGCCTTGTAATCGAAGTTGCCCATATCTGCTTTAAGGTCGCGTTCGCTCGGTACCAGCGGCTTAAACAGCAGGGCATCGTGCACACTCTCCTGGAAGTCGGTTTTTGGCGCCAATGCGATCTGCGGAAATCGCATTCCAGGCGGCAAAACGCCAATGATGGTGACAGGCTCGCCGCCAATCCGGAGCGTTTGTCCGACTGCCTTCGGGTCGCCCGCGAAGAACGTCTGCCAGCCCTCATAGCTCAATACAACGACATCTGCCGCGCCTTTCTGGGCATCGGCGTCTGTAAAATTCCGGCCGAGCATGGGCTGTACTCCAAGCAATTGAAGCAGGTTGGAAGAAGCCAGGACCGCGCCGACGATGCGGGGGTGATCGCCATTCGGTGAAACGCTCAATCCACTTTGAGCAAAGATGGCAGCGTCTTCGAGCGTCGTCGCAGTTTTCTTCAGGCGCAGAAAATGACGGTAATTGTCGGGGACTGCCGTTCGCTCGTTACGTTCTTCGTATACCGCCTCGCGCATCACGACGAGGCGATCCGGCTGGCGAAAGGCGAACGGTTTGAGTAGAACCCCATTGATCACACTGAAGACCGATGTAACCGCGCCAATTCCTAGGGCGAGAGTCAATATTGCGGTTAAGGTGAAGCCGGGCGATCTCCGCAGTTGCCGCAATGCATAGCGGACGTCCAGCAAGAAACGTTCGAATGGCGTCCAGCCCCAGGACTCGTGAGTCTGTTCCCTGATTAAGGTCGTGTTGCCGAAAGCACGTCGCGCCGCATAGCGAGCTTCTTCTGCCGATAGCCCACGTTCCCGCTGCTCTTCTTCTTCCAGTTCGAGGTCAGACTCCAGCTCCCGCACCAAGTCCGCATCCCGTTTCCTGACCTGCCACCATCGCATATCAGCTCTCCTCAGCGGCTGGCCACATCACGCGCGCCACCGCTTCCGCCATATGCTTCCATTGCGATTCTTCGACTACGAGCTGTTTTCTGCCTGTTTTCGTAAGTCGGTAATACTTGAATTCCCGATTTCGATCCGGGGCTGTCTCCCATTTCGAGACGACCCAACCTCTTTCCTCCAGGCGATGCAATGCGGGATAGAGAGAACCATGCTGCATCTGCAGGAAGTCGTTCGTAGTTCGTTGAATGTGTTTTCCGATCTGGTGACCATGCGCAGCTCCATAAAGAAGGGTCCGCAGGATGAGCATGTCCAGGGTGCCTTGGAGAAGAGCCGTGCGTTGTTTCTGTTTTTCCATGGAAGACGTTCGACCTTCAATGAGAGGTGATAGTAGACATTCGACTATCGATTGTCAAGGGTGTCGTTGACAGTTGTCGTTGACACATCAAATGTCCGGTCGAGTTAGCAGATGAAATGGGAGCAGCCGACAAGGCTGCGAATCTTGCAAGGTGAAAGTCCTTGTGCCGTCAATTGCCTGTATTCGGACGGCTAGCATATTCCGGTGCGTGCGGAGGTAACGAAGCACGTTCAGCCCGGAAGTACAAGCCTCGGCTGCCCTGCGGCAAGTTGCGTAGCGGTAGGAACGATCTGGGAGGCGAGCAAACTCGGAGGCCTGAACGTAAAGAAATGTCTGCAGTCTCGAAAATGCTAACCGCGAGAAGTCGTATTCGCGGAGATTTGCGGGAAGCCGACCCACTCATTTCATGGGGAAGGCCGATGACACGGAGGAAGAAACAGGTAAATGCACTCCGTGGTACCGCCGTGGCAAGGGACCAGGCATCTGAGGAAAGATTCGCAGAGATAACGTCGGGAAGATCCCGTTGGCAGCAGGGGCTGGTAGCAACCTGCGAAGACTTCTTTCACGAGGCCAAAGGCCAAAGGAAGGAAGAGCCAAAGGGGATTGGCGAATGAGTTCGTAGTAGCGATGACCGGGGAGTAACGTCCTCGCAGGAGGAGATCAAGCCTCTCTGATGGTAGAAATCAGCCGTCGGGCGAAGGAGCTCTGGGCACTTGGCGGTTTCATGGAGCAGCCGGCTGCCAGACACAGCGCTGGCATCAAGTCGTTGTCTGCAGTGAAACGAGGCTATGGACAAACCGCGGAAGTTGAGGTGTATGCGAACCAGCGCTTGAACCTCGCCAAGCAGGGAAGGTCTATGGAGGAAATGCCAAGGCTTCAAACCGGACCTGGGAAATCCGGCAGTCCGGCATTATAGGGGGGCCTCGGGAAACGTAGCTTTGGTGGAATTGTGAACCCACCTCGCAACCGAAAGGGCGGGACTGGTAAACCTCCACCTGTAAGTCAGCGCGCCCGAGCTCTATCCCAACTCCGCTTAGCGGGCGGCGAGGATTAGTCCATGCAGAGGAGCATGGAGAACTATCCGAGGGCCGCAGTGGAGCGGGCGATGAAGACGCAGGAAGTGATATTGCGAGCCATGGCGAAGAAGATCAACTGGTGGCAGGCAGCCGAGATCCTGGGGATCAGTGATCGACAGATGCGACGCTGGCGGGAGCGCTATGAAGAAGAGGGCTACGACGGTCTGATGGATCCATGCTGTTGAGAAGCGAAAAATCGCCACTCAAGATCCCACACCAGTCTCAAGGCAGCAAACGTTTTGACTGGAAATGGCTAGATAAGGCTTTCAGTTCTCTCTCGCGGCGGCTTCCAGCGCGGGCAGGTCCATCTTGATCATTCCCATCATGGCTTCCATGGCTTTGGGGTGACTGATCAGCTCGCCGATATTGCGCGGCACAATCTGCCAGCATAGGCCGAAGCGGTCTGTGAGCCAGCCGCAGGCCATGGATTTGCCCCCCTCGATCAACTTGTCCCAGTAGGTGTCGATCTCTTTCTGGGAGTCGCAACGGACGAAGAACGAGAAGGCGGGGTTGAGCTGGTGCGCGGGGCCGCCATTGAGAAAGACCATCTCCTGGCCCCCAAGCTCGATCGTGATAGTGGCAATTTTGCCTACGGGCCATGGACCGACGCCTTTGGAACGCAGCTCATTGAGCTTGCGGGCGTGCGGGAAGACGCTCAGATAGAACTCGGCGGCTTCTTCGGCGTTGTCGTTGAACCAGAGGAACGGCGCAAGTTTATTCATGGCTTGCATGTTACCAGCTCGGAGTTCACCTCGGACAAGGCGACATCTCATGGTTCGCCAACAAACCTAGCAGGACTCAAGAACTGAAATCAGTAGCCGTCGCCGTTGGACTGGCTCCGACATTGGCGATTGTGTAGATGTGGCGGTGTTGTCCTGAAAAGGAGAACGGCCGACCCCGATGGGGAGACTGAGTAGGTTACGCCGACCGGGCCTCTCCACGTTGAATTTCAACGTGGAGAGGCCAAAACCTCATGGGTGTCATGAAGCGGAGCTTCGTAAGTACTTGAATCTGCATCCTACCCGGGCCGAGCGTTAACCATACGCGAGGGTGGTGCTCTGTCCGACCTCGATAAGATAACCGTCAGGATCGCGGATGTAGCAGCGCCACTCCCCGTACTTCTCCAACGGCTCCGTGATGAACTCGGCCCCTCGACTTTTCCATAGTTCATAGCACGCTTGAATATCCGCAACGCGGATATTCATAAAGCTGTTGATGTGATTCGGGTCGGGAACGCTGAGCGTTACCGTCGGCTTGTCCGGTGTCGGCCCGCCCCCGACGTTCAAAATCATCCAGATATTCGCGAGCTGAAGATACCCCGGCGCGTTGCCGTCACCCAGGCTCAGAATGCGAGCGCCGAAGACCGTTTCGTAGTAGCGAGCCGATCGCTCGATGTCGGCGACGGTGAGAAAATTGGCGATGCTGATCCCCTCCTGTGGGGGCATCTGATAACTCTTCTGCTCGATTTGTACGCTGTTCACTGACAACTCCTTTTCCGAACCAGAGCTCATCGGTGATTAAACACCCTAAATCCGTCGTATGATACCGCAGTTCCGCCGCCTCGCGACAACGTGAAGCCGCGAACGTCGGCTAACCCGAATTTGACTGTCCGCTCTTGAGGACTGCTATCGGTTCCTCGGACACTAGTCGTTTGCGACAAGATGAAGTTGGATTGGTAATTGAGAAACGATAGGTCCTATCGTGACTGCCCTGGGGCAGCGGGCGAGATGTGGTGTGGAATTCTCCACCGGGGCAGTTTTGATTGGGTCGTTTGAAGTCAGTCGCTAGCGTTTGCGGCGGATGCGGTAATCGACCATCGGGTTTCAATCCTCGCCGGTGACGTTTGCGGCCCAGGCAGTAGCGATGGTGGGAAGATCGTCCGGCAGGCGCACTCTATTTAGAGAAGGAGAGAACCGGATCAGCATCTGTGAAGGGCGGCGCGAGAGATACAAGCGGAAGTTGGGCACACCCTGGCCGTGGGTGTGAGAACACGGCAGCCGGGACCAATCGATCATTTAGAGTCCATGATGTAGCGCCACCGCTCGGCATTAAAACCAAGCAGAATGAATGATTTACACAGAGAATAGCAAAAACCTGGGAGGGTAACCCTTCCTCCGCGAGGCTGAATAAGGAAGCTTATCGCTGACTGTCGCGCATTTTTACCATGAGAGCGCGCAGCGCCTTGCCGCGATGGCTGAGCCGGTGTTTCGTCGCGAGGTCAATCTCGGCCATGGTTTGCCCGAGCTCAGGCAGATAAAAGAGAGGGTCGTAGCCGAAGCCCCCGGCGCCGCGTGGAACAAGGAGGATTTCGCCTTCCACCGTGCCTTCGGCGGTTAGGAGACATTCTCCCTCCCGCACGGCGGCCAGAACGCACCGATACCGCGCTTTGCGTCCCTCGCCCGACACGCCTTTGAGCCGAGCGAGTAGATATTGGTTATTCCGCTCATCGGTATTTGTGCCTGTATCAGTTACGAAGCCCGCATCATCGGCATAGCGAGCCGAACGGACTCCTGGTTCGCTGCGCAGTGCATCGACTTCGAGCCCGGAGTCGTCAGCGAGGACAATCTCGCCGGGCAGGAATCGGCTGTAGTGGACAGCCTTCAGCTGCGCGTTGCCCTCGAAGTCAGGCTCGTCTTCGGCCGGAGCAGGAATATCCTTAAGTCCCGGCAACGGATAAATGGCAATGCCCTCTGCTTCAGCAGCTACGATGAAGTCACGCAGTTTGCCAGGATTCGTGGTGGCAACGTAGAGAGTCGTCATACGATCGGCGCATGGGGTAGATCGAAGGCTAGCGGACAGTCCTCGCACCTGGCAACGCGCCCGCAGTGGCGTTTTCCTACCTCGACGAT
Source organism: Silvibacterium sp. (assembly GCA_049588475.1). GTDB lineage: Bacteria > Acidobacteriota > Terriglobia > Terriglobales > Acidobacteriaceae > Silvibacterium. The sequence continues at coordinate 7,177 of JBAVYX010000434.1, forward strand.
GACGGCGTGGAATTCACTGTAGTGTTGCGTGCGTGTCGCGGGAGAGTCGCCTTCGAAGGCCGCAACGGCGACCTGCTGGATATCCGTGTATTTGGCCGAGGCCGGTAGCAGACCATGACGGGTGACGACCCGCCGCAGATACTCGTCAATCACCATGGCCGGGTGCCCGAGGGCATAGAGCAGGATAGCGTCAGCCGTCTCCGGGCCCACCCCAGGCAGCGCGAGCAACCGGGGGCGGGCTATCTGCGGCGACTCCTCCGCCAGATTTTCGAGCGAGCCTTCGTAGTAGCTGTCAAGGAAGACGATGAAAGCTTTGATGGCAGAAGCTTTGCGCGTCATATATCCGGAGGGCCGGATCAGGATGCGCAGTTCTTCCTCCGATACCCGGCGCAGGCCGTCGACGCAGAGCAAACAGTGCGCTTCAAGGTTCTGGATAGATTTTTCGACGGATGCCCAGGCGGTATTTTGCGTGAGGTATGCGCCGACGACGACTTCGAGCGGTGTCTTCGCAGGCCACCACCCCTGCGGTCCGTAAGCTTCCGCCAGCCGTGTATAGAGAGTGCGGAGACGCACTGACAAACCGTGTGAGGAAGCTCGCAGGGGAAGGGAAGAGACGCGCCTCATGCCCGGCTTTCTATTTCTTTCTGTTCCCGTAACTGCTTTTTCCACCCCGTCAGCTTTGCGCGTGTGGCCGCCGCTTCGGCTTCAGAGATCTTTCCCTGGTGCTGATAAAGGATCGAGAGGCTGGTATGTGCGAGAACGTCGTCGGGGTCTGCGGCAATAAGGTTCTGGGCGATAACAACCGCTTCGTCGAACTCGCCGGCGGCCTTAAGCGCATGCATCAGGCCATGGGCGGCATCAGCATACGCGGGGTCAGCAGCAAGACTCGCCCGAAAGCCGGCAATCGCGGTGGGAAGATCGCCCGTGGCGAGGCTATCGACGGCATCATGGTAATGGACTTCTGCGATTGAGGGCGCGGGGCTGGCCCTGTCTGGTTGAGAAGCGGGAGACATTCATCTCCCATCATAATCTTCAAGGAATCGCGGCCAGAGGCGTTGCGCTTTCGAGGCGGCTGGACTGCTTTACTCTAGAACCGCCAAGTCCTGCCGGGTCGCTTCGGATCGCTGAGGTCCAGTGAGCGCTGCCGATGCGTCGGTTTGCGCCACTCCGTTGACGTACGGCAACACGATAACGTCCACGCGACGCTTTTGGCCTCGTCCCTCAGGAGTTGTCGTTCCCCGTCACAGGGTGATACTCGGCGAATCCAGCGGCAGCCAGGCGTCCTGGCTGGAAGGCAAAACGCTCGATAAACAGCCTGGCCATGCGAGTGGCACGTGCTCGAGAGAGCTCCCAGTTGGAGGCAAACTGATCGGTGTGGATGGGAACCTTGTCTGGGTCCTCTATAGGGACATCGTAAGGAGTTGGGTGGAGGACGACGGCGGTGGAGTTGATACCACCCATCGAACCGATGTGGGCTGGTCGAGCCGCTATCGTAAAAGCCAGCCTCGCGCAACGAGAATGACCAGGCCGTCGCCGCCGATGAGCAGAGCGATCCTGTGTTGGGCATCTGATTCGAAAGCTTGGTCTCGAGATCTTTGCGCATGCGTTCGAAATCTGCTTTGACGGCGGCAGAGGGCGAAGCGGTGAGCTCATCACCTCGGACGATGTTGATCGGAATAGCCGTTTGGTCCGTGGACGGATGTCATCGATTTCGCACGTGGATCGATCTCGGCGGCCGGAAACAAGTCGAGTGACTTGAAGGCCTGGCTAACTTCGATCGACCTCATTGAATGGAAGAGCCTGACATGTTGGATGACCTACCACGCCCTAGAGAATTTGGGACCGGCTTTACTCTCGTCGCGCAGGCGCGTGTCAACGCCGGCATTATGTTCAATGAGGCGACCAAAGAGCCAGATTACATCGGAAAGCCTATTCAGATAGGCAAGGACCTCCGCCTGGACTATGCCGCCGTTCTCGACGAAGCGTACAGCGCTGCGTTCGGCCCGTCTGCAGACCGTACGTGCCATCTCGTAGGCGGCCGACTCCGTGTGGCCTCCAGGAAGTGACCAGTCCGCTAGAATGCCGTCGGTTGCCTCTATCCTGTGGACAAGATCGGTCAAGTTATCCACGTCTTCGGTCGACATGACGGGCGGATTCTTTCTGCTTTCGGGAGGTGTCGCCAGCGCGGACCCAACGCGAAAGAGCGTCCGCTGGATATCTTCGGTCCACGCCGCAATCTCCTTGTTCTGACAAATGCTGCGGGCAAAACCGAGATGTGTGTTCAACTCGTCGACGGCCCCATAGGACTCAACACGAAGATCCGCTTTGGAGACGCGGACACCGCCTGCTAGCCCAGTCTGTCCGCCGTCGCCTCGTTTGGTTGCAATGCTCATAGGTCTTCTCCCGGAAAGGCATAGTTTCCTCCATTGTGACGCGAAGCGTCTAGATGAGAGGGGGAATTTTCGCCTCCAGCCAACGCTGATCCAGGGCGCCCGGAAATACATTGGCGTGCATTGCATGTTCCATCTGCACGGGCTTGGCCGCTGAGATCTTCAGCAATACGGGAAGAAGCATGAATCCTGCACCATGAGCCGATGCCCGAGAAAAGACCAGCACGTAGTAGCCTCCTACCCTTTCGCAAACTACGCGAAAGGGTAGGAGGCACGGCGATCACATGGCGTCATGTACTCGTCGTCGCGGTTTTACGTCGCCAGTGCGTTATCCACGACCTTTACCCACCTCGGGTCGGGCGAGGCAGCGTCGTATTCGTCGTGCCAGTTCCACCACTTGTAGGGCGGGGTCTGGGGATAGCCCTCTGGCGAGTCTTCCCACTCCTCCTGGCGCCCGAGCGGAGTCATGTCCAGGTAGCTCCAGGTGCTTCCCATTGCCTCGTCGCCGCGGTTGTTGATGTAGTAAGTGCGGAAGATACGGTCGTCGCTGTCGCGAAAGAAGACGTTGTGGCCGTGCCACTCATCCACGCTGAAGTCCGTGTCGAAGCTGTCGGTGATGGTATACCACGGCATCTCCCAGCCCATCCGCGCCTTCAGGCGTTCGATGTCCGCCTGCGGCGCGCGCGAGGCGAACACCAGCGTCGTGTCGCGGGCGTTCAGATGGGAAAGGTGTGCGACCTGGTCGGCTCCCAGGGAGCAGCCGCGGCAAGCATGTTCGGGCCAGCCGAACACGCCGGGCTCGAAGAAGGCGCGGTAGAGGATCAGCTGACGGCGCCCCTCGAACAATTCGAGCAGGCTCACTTTGCCCGCAGGACCGTCGAACTCATACTTCTTCTCAACGGCCAGCCAAGGCATCCGCCGGCGCTCGGCGGCCAACGCGTCACGGGCGCGGGTCAATTCCTTCTCCTTCACCAGCAGCTGCTCGCGCGCAGCTTCCCACTCCTGCGGCGACACGATCGGGGGCGTTTTTATTGCGAGATTCCCTGTCAGGTGTTCCATGTTTCACTCCTTGTTTTGGTTGTTCTTGGTTCATGTTGCTCTTGCCGCGGAGCCTACCCATCATCAGTGCAGAGATGCCGCCCGTGGAGGTGGCGCTCGCGGCGATCATGGCCGCGGTTAGGATACACACCGGACACATGGCTACCGCCCACGCTTCTCTGCCGCCGTGCGAATCCGGGTGATCAGGTCGGTCCAGCCGGCATCTACTCCACGATCGCTTTCGCCAATCCAACCCATCGCACGATGCACGAATCGGACGCGCGTTAATCCGTCCTCCTCTGTCAGCCGGTACTGGAGGTTTGAGATCGCCGGCGTCGACATAAACAGCGGCCCGGATATCTCGAGCAGCGACGGCGGTTTGATCGCCTGCACCACGCCCCAGAAATGTCCCGCGTGGTCTCCCAGATCGCGAAACCAGCGGCCGCCCGGCCAGGCCTCCAGCTTCATCGGCATCGGTCGCTCCGGGGTCGAATTCAAAGGGCCCATCTGCTCCAGAATCGTCTCAAACACAAGGTCGATCGGTGCCGCAATCTCCTCATGCTTCACAATCTCGAAGGTCTGAACTGTCTGTTCCTGAACATTCGTTGGCATTACTCCTCCTTCGTTCCGCTATTCTTTGAAATCATCCGTTCCAGGGCCCTTCGCTCCGCCCGCTCCTTGATCTGACCCAATTGGTGCGTCCAGTACCGCTCGAAGGTCTTCACCCAGTCATGCACTGGCTTCAGCTCGGCCGCATTCAACCGGTACATCCGATGTTGTCCGCGCTTCATCACCGATACCACTCCAACCTTGCGCAAAACCCCTAGGTGCTTTGAAACAGCCGGCTGCGACATCCGCAAACGGAGCACTACCTCACCCACTGCGTACTCCCTGCCATCAGACAGCACGCCAATCACCTCGCGCCGCCGGGGCTCCGCGATTGCGTTGAAGACATCCGCTGTTGTTGCCGCTCGGGCCATTCTCTTAATATATGCCCATATAAGAATATGTCAAGGCAATTTTTGGGTGCGGGACCCAGAAAATCGTCTCGTGTCAGCAGAATCTAATACTTTCTCGAAAGCCGGCTAAACGGAGAAACCCCGCTCACGGCTTTCTGAGCGGGGTTCCATTAAGTTTGCTGTATGGTCATGCTGCCGGATTTTTTAGGATGCCCGCCAAAGCGGTCAACCGTTTCGCATCCGCGGGTGTCTTCGCGGTTGTGGCGCTGGCTTCGAGAGGCGGTGCCATGTCCTTTAACTTCGCCACTTTCTTGTCGTTCATATGCGATTTCTCCGCACTGTTGATCGCCTTTTCGAGAGCAGTGATTCGTTTTGCGGGCAGAGCCTGCGACCGCGCTAACTGATCCACGTAGGCCTTAGCCACAACCAGCTGCGCGGGCCACTCGATCTTTTGCTGGTTCTGCACATTCAGCTCAGATACCTTCACTGTCTTGGCCGCGTCGATTTCGTTCTGCGTCAGGAACTTCGTCGGCGTCAGTTCAAAGACATCAAGGCCGCGCGAAATTTCCGAGCCGTAGATCGAGCCGTTGTACCAGTACGCCGACCAGTCGCCGCCCAGCACTAAAGTCTTCGGATCGATCGGTCCGCGATCGAAGTAGGCAATTTCATACGGATGCGCCGCGTCGGTAAAGTCCATGACCGAAATGCCGCCCTGATACCAGGCCTGGACTTCGATGTCGCGCCCCGGAACCGGAATAAGCGATCCGTTATGGGCTACGCAGTTCTCCGTGTCGCCCTGTGCCGCGGGCAGCTTGTAGTAGCTGGCCAGGCTGAGCTTGTCGTCCTTCAGATTGAAGATCGCATCTGCGCCCCACTTGTTCGGGTCGGTCGGACGGCAGCGCGCGCCTAGTCCGCCGCCCCACTCATCGGTGTAGACCACCTTCGATCCGTCATTGGAGAAGGACGCCGAGTGCCAGTATGAGTAGTTGGGATCATTCACAGCATCCACGCGCTTGGGATGTACCGGGTCCTTGATGTCGAGCAGAATGCCATTGCCCGAGCAAGCGCCCGCCGCCAGTCCGATCGCCGAGTACACGGTAATGTCGTGGCACTGGTTCGTGTCCGCTGGCTTCTCCGCGCCCTTGTCATGGCTGCCGCCGTTGTTCAGGCCGTTTAGCGCGCCGGTCCGCGGATCGATAAACACACGCGGGCTCGACACTACTTTCGCCTCCTGCGGAGCGGCCAGAGGGACTTTGATTACTTCGATTCGGAAGAGCGCGGTGTTCGGGTCCTTGTCCGGAGTCTCGCCCGAGCATCCGGCCAGTTCTTCCGGCTGACGCACAAATGACGTGCCCGATACGTAGATATAGACATTGTCCTTATCGTTCGGATCGGCCACGAGCGTATGGGTGTGCGAACCGCGGCAGGTCTGGACGGCTGCTACTTGTTTCGGGTTCCTGATATCGGAAATGTCGAAGATCCTTACGCCGCGAAAGCGCTCTTGCTGCGCGGCCGGTATGCGGCGTTGTCTTTTTTCCCCGGGAGCCGGAGGAGGCTGAGGCGGCTCCGGCGGAAAGCCCTGCGCGCTGCAATCGAGGCGTCCGTTTGGCATCTCCACCGACATGAAGAGCAGGTTTTTGTAGACCGATACATCGCCCTGCCCGCCCGGGCAGACCAGTGAGGTCAGCAACGCCGTCTTCGCCGGATCGGAGATGTCATAGATGTTGATGCCGTAGAAGTTTCCCTGAAAGAGGTGGTTTCCCTGGAAGGCAAAGTCCGAGTTCGCAAACGCAAGCTGCGCGATCACCAGCTGTATCGGCTTCGGCATCTTCGAGGTGTCACCCATACCCAGCTGGCCAAGCGTCTTTTGAACCTGGGGATCGTCGGGGGACGTGGCCGTGATCTGAAAGGCGTCAGGCTTCTTCACAAACGCGACATGCTTCATTCCGGAGGCTGCCTCGCCCGCGTCATACAGGCCCGCCTTCAGGGTGAAGCGAGGATCGTTCGTGTCCGATCCTGTCATCCCAGCAGGCAGCGGCTGAGCCGGCTGCGGTGCGAACGGGTTCTCCTCGGCTTCCGGCGCCTTGGCGGCTTCAGCAGGCGCCTGAGCTCCAGGTGCGGGGGTGGCTGGGACAGGTGTCGGTGCCTGGGCGTGTATCAGGCTCACGCCGGAACATAAAACAACCGCGGTCACAACGGCCAAACGGTAAACGACGTTCTTTACTTGACTCAATGTTTCTCCTTTAACATGTTCTGCATAATTCTGATCTCGGCGCGCTGCGTGTTGTCGACGTCTGTCGCAAAGTTGAAGAGCTCAGCATCCTGCGCCGCCCCCGCCGTGTCGACCAAATCCTTCACCATCACCAGCGCGCCACCATGGTGCTGAATCATGCCGGTCAAAAACAGGTCGTCGAACTCTGAGCCCGTGGCCTTCCTCAACGCATCCATCTGCTCCGGCGTGAGCATCCCTGGCATGGGCGCCATCGCTTTGCCCGACCTATCCATATCGGGCATTCCCGGCATCGCCATGGAGATTGGCTTTCCGCGAGCCGCCAGCCAGCGCTGCATAAACCTTATCTCGTCCGATTGCGAGGTACTGATCTTCGCTCCCAGCGAGCGGATGTCCTTGTTCTCCGTATGCGATGGAATCAGCGCCGTCATCTCCACCGCCTGCGAATGATGCATGATCATGCCCTGCATAAACTCCACATCGGCCTGCGAAAGCGGCGGCAGACTGGGTCGGGTTGACGCGGGCAGAGTCTTGCTCGGCTGCCCCGGCGCTCCGGGTTGCACCACGACAGGGGATGACGCGGGTTCAGCCTGCTGTGCGGCCAAGCTCGCAAGAGCGCCAGACGTCAGGAAGACACCAAGGAGCGCCAGAGCTCGTCTTGCAGAGTGTGACGCGGCAGACTGGGGCTTGCGCTTGTGGCGAAGACGGTAGAACCTTGGTACGTAACCAATCATTCTTGATGCTTTTACGCTAACACGAAGCGACAAGAGCTAAGAAAAGGGTAGATTGAGTCCGGTTTAACGTGCGCCCGCCAATTCCTCTTCGAGGCGCTGCTTCTCATACAGACCGGCATAGTAGCCATCTCTTTCGATCAGCTCCTCATGTGTACCCAACTCGGCGATTCGTCCTGCTACTAATACGGCGATGCGATCGGCGTTGCGTACCGTCGATACCCGGTGGGAAATCAAGATCGTCGTCCGTCCCTGCATGCGGCGGCGCAATTCTTCAAGGATGCGCTCCTCCGTGTAGGTATCTACACTTGCCAGCGCATCGTCGAGGATCAGAATTCTTGGGTTGCGAACCAGCGCACGGGCGAGCGCTGCGCGTTGCTTTTGTCCACCGGAGAGGGTCAGCCCGCGTTCCCCGACCAGCGTTTCGAAGCCGTGGGGAAAATCCTCAAACTCGTGGCGAATATGTGCCGCTTCCGCCGCGTGCAGCATTTCTTCCCGACTCGCATCGGGAGCGCCGAAGAGAATGTTTTCGCGAATGTTTTCGCTGAACAGGAAAGTCTCCTGCGGAACGAAGCCAATGCTTTCGCGCAAGCGGTCGAGCGGATACTCCCGCACGGAGTGCCCATCTACCAGCACAGTTCCAGGCGGTGCATCGTAGAGACGGGGGATGAGATTGACGAGAGTTGTTTTTCCCGCGCCTGTCGGCCCTACCAGCGCCAGACTCGATCCGGCTGGAATCTTCAAAGATATGTTGTGCAGCACCTCGCCAGTCGTGCTGCCGTCTGCGTTCACATAACCGAAGGTGAGGTTGCGAAATTCAATCTCGCCGCGAATATCCGCGTTTCGTGCGAGCTCCGCCGCTGCCTCGTGATCGTCGATCGACGGCTGCTCAGCCAACAGCTCGTGGATGCGCGTAACCGAGGCTGTTCCCCGTTCAAAGAGATTGACCACCCAGCCGAGCGCGATGATGGGCCAGGTGAGCATCACCAGGTAGGTGCTGAAGGCCGTGAAGTTGCCGACGGTGATGCGGTGTGCCAGCACCTGACGTCCGCCTACAAAAAGCACGATAACCATGGCCAGGCCAAGAATGAATTCGAGCGTCGGCCAGAGCATGCCCATCAACTGCACCAACCGCAGACCGCGGCGAATGTACTCCCGATTCGAGTGTTCGAAAGCCTTGACCTGCGCTTCTTCTTGCGCAAAGGCGCGTATGAGGCGGGCTGCGGAAAAGTTCTCCTGCGCCTGCGCAGAGATATCGGAGAACATGGCCTGAATGCGCTCGAAACGCTCATGGATCCTCCGTCCCAGGAACTGCACGAGGATGCTGGCTAGCGGCAGCGGGACAAGTGCGGCCAAAGTCAGCATGGGGCTGATACGCAGCAGGAAATAGAGCGCGAAGATGGAGAAGAGCAGGGTGTTCGCGCTGTACATGATGCCCGGACCGAGAAGCATGCGGACGGCATTTAGATCGTTGGTCATGCGTGCCATGATGTCGCCGGTGCGGCGCTGCTGGTAATATTCGGCGGGTTGCTTCTCAAGCTGGCGGAAGAGATCGTTGCGCAGGTCTAATTCGATATCGCGTGAGATACCTATGAGGATCCAGCGCGTATAAAAAAGAAACACACCCTTGGCCAGTGCGATCGCCACCAACAAACAGGCGTAGATCAAAATCTTCTTCTTCGTGACGCCTTGATTGAGATCGTCGATTGCGATTCCGATGACGTGGGGAAAGAAGACCCAGACAGCGCTGCTAAGTACGGCTACGATGCCGCCCCAGACGTAGGCGCGCGAGTAGCGGCGCATGTATGGCAGAAGCGGAATCAGAAGTTTGAACATTGATTTCTCAATTCTGTTTTTCCTATGTAGACGACCGAAGCAGCAAATATCCGCCGGCGAGAACGAAGATAATATCCGGCGACCACGCAGCGAGAAATGCAGGAAGCAGATTTACATTGCCCATCGCTTCAAATGTGCCTGCAACCACGAAATACGCAATCGCCACGCCGATGGCCACCGCAATCCCCAGCAGCGAACCCCGCTTGCCCATAGAGAGTGCGAAGGGGACGGCCAGGATCGCCATAACCAGCGTGATGACCGGGTATGCCAGTTTGCGATTGAGCTGCACCCGCAGGCGTATAGTGTCAAAGCCGCTCTGGCTCAGATCTCGAATGTATGCGGTCAGCTCGTCGAAGTTCATCTCCGACGACAGCAGCGCTTCTTTCTTGAAATATTGCGGCTGCTCGTGAATCTCCGGGAAAGTGCTCACGTCGAAGGGACGATAGCTGCTTATCTCGGCGCCATTGAAGGTTCGCTCCCATCCATGCTCGAAGAC
>JBAVYX010000435.1:0-13219 GCA_049588475.1 Silvibacterium sp.
CAGTGCGGAGGTAGAGCTCCGGGTCCAGCCCGTTGAGCTTCGCCGAACCGATTAGCGAGTACATGGCCGCGGCACGCTCACCGCCGCAATCAGATCCGCAGAAGAGGAAGTTCTTGCGTCCAAGAGCGATTCCCCAGACATTCTGCCCATGTCGGTCAAGAATTAGAGATTCACTATCGCTGGCATCCGCTTTATGGGCGGAAGATTCGCTATCGAGATAGCGAACAACGCGGCCGTGGGTACGTTGTCCATGTGGACGACGGCTCTGGCGCAGTCACGGTGCTCCCCGCATGGATGTTGGATCCCGTGGTATGCGCGGGCATGAAACTTGGTGAGCCGCGGGTTTCTGTGGCCGCTTTGCGCGAATTGCATCATCTGCTGGTTGAACGCGGTTTGCGAAGAAACTCCTCTAGCGATTCCACTTTCGTTCAGGAGGAGTGCGATGAGTTCGATTCGCGAGATCATTCGGCGGCCGCTTCAGGCGCTGGCCGTGACACCAAGTCAGAGCGGCCTGGCGTTTACTTCAGTTCAACTTTCCGGGATGAATCTATCGCAGAGGGCGCGAGCGCTGAGTTGTCTGGCCAACCTTCTGATGTTGGCCGCCGGCGGCGCAGATCGGGAGGCCAACGATGACCAATGCTGAACTTTTGCCTGCAGTGGTGCTCAAACGCAAGGCCGTGGTCTATGTCCGTCAGTCGACCCAGGCGCAGGTCCAAATGAATCTCGAGAGTCAGCGACGGCAGTACGATTTGGTTGGCGAGGCCAGACGTCTGGGTTTTCGTGACATCGAGGTGATTGACGACGACCTTGGCCGTTCCGCCAGTGGAACGGTAGCCAGGCCGGGCTTTGAGAAGCTGGTAGCCTGGCTTTGCGCCGGAGAAGTTGGTGCTGTGCTGTGTCTGGACGCGTCCCGGCTTGCACGGAATGGGCGCGACTGGCATCATTTGCTGGAACTTTGCGGTCTTGTTGAGGCGCGGGTGATCGATCCGGACGGCGTATACGATCCGTGTCGCGCGAACGATCGGTTGCTACTAGGCATGAAGGGGAGTATCAGTGAATTTGAACTGAGCGTACTGCGTTCTCGGATGCTGGAGGCAGCTCGCGCCAAGGCCAGGCGCGGAGAGTTACGAATTAGCGTACCGATAGGTTATGTCTGGCATCGTGAGCTTGGTCTGGGTTTCGATCCTGACCAACGCCTGCAGGAAGTGATCCGACTGATCTTTGCGCGCTTCCGCGAAATCGGTAGTGCGCGACAGGCATTTCTGGCGTTGCGAGCGGCGAAGATCCACTTCCCGCGGCCCTCCGATGGCCGGACGCTAGTGTCATTCGACTGGACGCTGATACGCTACCGAAACGTGATCTCAGTTCTCAAGAATCCCTTCTATGCTGGGGTGTATGTGTACGGCAAGAGCGAGAAGCGGACCGTGATTCAGGATGGACGAGCGCACCGGAGCTATGGTCATGGCAAGCCCTTCGACGACTGGGAGATATTCATCAAAGATCATCACAAGGGCTATATAGACTGGGAAGAGTTTGAACGTAACCAGAAGCAGATCGCCGCGAACTCTTATAGCAAAGTCGGGGATGTTAAATCGGGACGAGGTGGGGCGGCATTGCTATCTGGTTTCCTCACTTGCGCTCGTTGTGGGCGCCGCTTGTCGATAGCTTACAGAGGGCATGCGCCGAGACAGACCGTTTATCGCTGCAATAGCATGGATCTGACAGGCGCAGCCCGATGCATGACGTTTGGGGGTTCCCGTGTCGACGCTGTCGTCACAAAGGAGTTGCTGCACGCAGTGCAGCCGATGGCTATCGAAGCAGCCATAGAGGCAGAGCGTATGCATATGCAGACTCTGAACGAACAACGGCGCGTTGTGGAGCTGGAACTTGTGCAGGCGCGCTATGAAGCCACGCTCGCCGAGCGGCGCTATGCCGCTTGCGATCCGGAGAATCGCCTGATCGCCGCGCAATTGGAAAAGAGCTGGGAAAGCGCACTGCGCCGCGTTGAAGCTTGCCAATCGCGACTTGATGCAATGTGCGCGCCTGCACAGGAAAGTGCTGCTGCACCGGACTTCAATGGACTTGCCGAAGATCTTGACGCGGCATGGAATGCTCCTGGCGTAACCATGCGCGCACGCCAGAAGCTTGTGAGAGCCTTGATTACCGACATCGTCGTCGACATCGATGAGAAGGCGCGTGAAGTAATCTTGACGATTCATTGGCAAGGAGGCCAGCACTCGCAACTGCGGGTACGCAAGCCAAGAACAGGTGAGCATGGCCGCCGTACCTCTGAGGAGGCGCTTGCTGTCATCCGAAGCATGTCTTGTCGATGGTCCGACCAGGACATAGCCGCATCACTCAATCGCATGGGCATGCGCTCCGGGCAGGGCATGACCTGGAATGCGTACCGCGTCAGTTCTGTGCGGCGCGAGCATGGTATCCATGCCTATCGTTCAGCCGAGAAGAATGGCGAGTGGCTGACGATGTCTGAAGCTGCCAAGCTAGCTGGCGTGACTCGTTACTTCATCCGGCGTCTGATCGACGAGCGGATTCTGCATGCCGACCAGGTGGTACCCGACGCCCCATACCAAATCCGGGCCAGCGATCTGCAGAGCGAGGTAGTTGCTGCCGCTATCGCCCGTAAACATCGCCCGTGTCGATTTGATGCCGAGGGCCAACTCCCAATGTTTATAAGTACTTCAGAAGGAGGAGCATAATGAACGCCTCATTGCGACGGCACGCAGGGCTCTCTCAGCGGCGGAGTTGTCCAGCTCGATGCGGCCGTCGTCGCAGTAGCGCATCAGAGCGCTCCAGAGTGCAAGCGCATAGTGAATGGCGGCCGCAGTATCGGACTTGCGCGAGAGTTTCGACAAGGATGCTTCGAGCCAGTCGCGCATCGACTCCAGCAGCGGCCGAGAGCGTGCGTTGCGGACCTCGCGGCGCTCATCGGGGGATCGTCCGCGGATCTCCTTCTCGATTGCATAGAGAGGCGCGATGCGCTCGACGGCCTCGGTCGCGATGGGCGAGTGGTGCGCTTCCATCAGGTCATAGAACTTGCGCCGGATGTGCGCCATGCATGGAGCTTCCAGAATCGATCCGTCTTCGTAGAGCTTGTTAAAGCCGGAGTAAGCATCGGCTTGCAGAATGCCGCGGAAGTCGCGCAGATGCCGCTGCGGATGTTCTCCTTTGCGGTCGGGCGAGTAGGCGAACCAGGCAGCGGGAGCGGCCATCGATCCCGAGGGGCGATCATCGCGAACATAAGTCCACAGCCGTCCAGTCTTGGTCTTACCGTTGCCGGGGGCGAGCACCGGAACCGGCGTGTCATCACCGTGAAGCTTTTCCGCCGCCATCACATAACGGCGCAGCGCCTCGACCAGGGGAGAGAGTAACTCGCTGGCCTCTCCCACCCACTTGGCGAGCGTAGAGCGATCCAGATCGACGCCTTCGCGAGCATACATCTCCGCTTGGCGGTAGAGCGGCAAATGATCCGCGAACTTGGCGGTGAGTACATGGGCCAGTAGTCCCGGTCCGGCAAGACCGCGATCAATCGGGCGGCTTGGGGCGGCCGCCTGTACGATGGTGTCGCATCCCGTGCAGCACAGCCTGGGGCGCACGTAGCGGATGACTGTGAAGCTGGCCGGGATGTACTCCAGCATCTCGGAAACATCCTCGCCCAATTTCTTCAGCGTCCCGCCGCACTCAGGACATGACTCTTCAGCAGGAAGATGCGTCTCGACTTGGCGAGGCAGATGGTCTGGCAGTGGGCGCCGTTTTCTGGTGGGTGAAGGAGTCTTCGCCGGGGCAGGTTCGCTGGCTGGCTGCTCGAGGTGTTCGGCGCGGCTGGCTTCCAGCTCTTCGAGCTTTAACTCCAACTGTTCGATCTGGCGCTCGACCTTCTCCGATCTGCGCCCGAACTGCATGCGCCGCAGCTTGGCGATGAGCAGCTTCAGATGTTCGATCTCGTTGTCGCGGGAGAGAAGCTGCGCATGCTGGACTACGATCAGCGCCTTCAACGCCGCGGGGTCCAGAGTCTCCAGATCGGGCAGCGTCGTGAGCGCAACGACCATGGCCAGAGTATGCCACAATCTGTAACTACTACTGCGAAAAAATAGAGGAGAAGGTAAGAGCTAAGTTATCGCGCTCGGTAACTACTTCAAATCGCCATCTGCGGAGCGAAGCTGCGCACTGGCCTTCTCCAATCGATGCCCTCGCATAACATCGACAGTTGTGCCCGCGTCAGCGACACGGTTCCACTCCCAGCCTGCGGCCACACGAATCGTCCGCGTTCCAAACGCTTCTGAAAAAGACAAAGACCATCGCCGTCAAACCACAGCAACTTGATCAGATCACCGCGCCGCCCGCGAAAGGCAAACACGTGGCCGGAGAGCGGGTCCTGTTCGAGCACCGTCTGCACCTGTGCGCTCAGACCGGTGAAGCCGCGACGCATGTCGGTCACGCCCGCCGCGATCCAGATGCGCGTGTTCGCCGGAAGCGCGATCATCCGAGCAAACACTTCAGCACCACGCGCAATGCATCGGCATCGACATGACCGGCGATGCGAACCTGAGCCTTCGCCAGCGAAAGCTCGATCGAACCAGGCGAAGCAATCCCTTCAGGATCGATGCCTCCCTGTTTGCTCGCGGCAATCGTAACCGTCTGCCTGCGCTCCGCATCTTCGGCGACTGTCACCGGGAGCAAAAGCACGCTACTCGCACCGGCTTCGTCGACTAATGTCGCGCTCGACCTCCCCAGAAGCCCAGCCTGGTACAGCTTGCGCCAAGCGAACACCTGGTTGGCGTTCACTCCGTGCGCACGCGCCACAGTCGCCACCGAAACCCCAGCTACCAGCGTCTCTTCGACGATCCGTCGCCTCTCGTCCGCGGTTCGGTAGTATCGCTTGGTTCGGATGGTGCTAAATACTGGTTGAGCGGTTGTCCCCATGACCTCCCCTTCGTGGGCACGATCTTGCACCGTGCCACAAAAAGAGAATGCCTATCGGGATCGGCCCCGTCTAGACGGCCATCAGTCGACGCTTACATCTCAAGCAAACCATCTTCGGTGTAACGCGTGAGCGCACGCCAGCGTGAGAGCGCGTACCGGATCGCGCCTGCAGTCTCGCTCTTCGATGACAAGCTGCGGAGAGCCTTCTCCATCCAGGTTCTGAGCTCATCGAGCAGTGGCCTGGCTCGCGACTGGCGGATGCTCAGCCTGAGATCGGCAGGCCTGCCGCGGATCTCATCTTCGATTTGATAGAGAGCGCCGATTCTGGCCAGAGCTTCGGTCGTAGTCGGTGAAGCGTGCACCACATGGATCTCGTGGAACTTGCGCCGTGCATGAGCCCAGCAAGCCGCCTCATATATATGGTTGCCGTATAGGTGATGAAAACCTGCGTAGGCGTCTGCCTGCAGGGCGCCGTTGAAGTTCTTCAGATGCTGGCGTGGATGTTCGCCCTTGCGATCCTCCGAGTATGCAAACCAAACTGCTGGCGCAGTCTCTTCGCCGGCAGGTCGGTCATCTCGGACATAGGTCCAGAGACGTCCGGTCTTGGTCTTTCCGTTACCAGGAGAGAGCACCGGCATGGGCGTGTCGTCGGCGTGCAGCTTGCGCCCCACCAGCACGTGCTTCTGAATTGCGTCTACGAGCGGGCTAAGCAGATCGCTTGCACCGCCTACCCAGCCGGCCAGTGTCGAGCGGGAAATCTCAACACCCTGGCGGGCATAAATCTCCGACTGTCTATACAGCGGCAGATGGTCGCTGAACTTCGAGACGATGACATGGGCCAGCAAACCTGGTCCGGCAAGGCCGCGTTCGATCGGCCGCGATGGCGCAGGCGCTTCAACCACGCGGTCGCAGCCTGTGCAGGAGAACTTCGGCGCACATGACGGATGACCTTGAAGCTGTCTGGGATGTACTCCAGTTGTTCCGATACATCGTCACCGAAGTGTCGTAACTTGCTGCCGCAATCGAGGCAGCAATCGTGTCCGGGAACGTGCGTCACCACTTCGCGATCGAGATGCTCGGGCAGAGGCTTGCGCTCCGGTCTTGTCTTCGGTTCCTTAGCCGGTGAAACGCGATCCAGCACAGCTTCCATCTCGGCCTGGGTCGTCTCTTCCTCCTCAAGACCAAACTCCAGCTGCTCAAGCTTAATTACGATCTTCTCGCTCTTCTTGCCGAACATCATGTGCCGCAGCTTCTCGATCATGAGCTTCATGTGCTCGATCCGTTGGCTGCGTGTGCGGAGTTCATCGGCTTGTTGGGAGACTGTCTGGCGCTGCGATTCCAGTTCGGCTTCGAGCCTCTGGAGTTCCTCATCTCGATCAGCGATCAGCGATGCGAGTTCTGCTTGATGCGCCCGGACCAGCGCTACCAGTGCGTCACGGTCAAGGCTGTCGAGGTCAGGCAGCGGAGCGCGATCCATGGACGCAGTATGCCATTACTTGGAGGCAGTGCATCCGTGGAAAACCCGCATCAACACAGGGGAATCATGATGGTCATCAGACCGCGACTTCCGGCGTCCACGTACGCTCGACTCTGCGCCAGTCGATCCCTTCCAAAAGCATCGACAACTGGGCGCGACTCAGATGCACAGTTCCTGTCTCCACCTTCGGCCAGATGAATCGACCCCGCTCCAGTCGCTTGGCAAACAGGCAGAGACCATCACCATCCCACCACAGCAGTTTTACGATGTCGCCTCTGCGCCCACGAAACACGAAGACGTGTCCGGAGAACGGTTGCTGTTGAAGCACGTTCTGCACCTGCGCACTCAGGCCATCAAAACCGCGGCGCAGATCCGTTACCCCGGCTGCGATCCAGATCCTGGTCCCAACAGGAAGCTGGATCACTTGCGCAGACTCTCAAGGATCAACCGCACCAAGGAGGGATCAGCGCCGCTTTCCACGTTGATCATCGCTCGACCTGGAAGCTCGATGTGAATCGCGCCGCCACTTGATGCTCGCGATACTTCCTCCGCATCGCTCGGAGACTCACTCGCACTCGTGAAGGTGACCGGAATCAGGGCTGCGGGAGACTCGGTGAGTTCTCCGCGTTCGAACGATCGCCGCCACCTGAACACCTGGTTCGCGTTCAAACCGTGCGCTCGCGCCACTTCGGCCACGCTGATACCAGGCTCCAACGTCAACTGCACGATCTGTCGCTTCTCTGAAACCGACCGCCACCGGCGTACTCGACGACCCGAACTCACTCCCCCTGCATCAGCCATGAGCTGATCTTCGCCCCTACACAACTGCTCTCGCCAGAGGGGAGTCGCCGTACGCTTACGAAAAATCCTTGAACGATTTGGTTTATGGTGTGCTGCAGTGATGTTCACCAGGATTGGGCGTCGCTCAAATGGCAAATGCAAGGACTGCAAAACGTAAGCATCACAGGCTACCCTTACATCACGACTGACATCGGCGGTTACGGTCCTACCATCTGAATCAGATCAGGAACTTTTCGTGCGCTGGTTTCAGTGGGGAACGTTTTGCCCCATCTACCGCGTTCACGGAATCGGCCGGCCATTTCCGTGGCAATACGGCGATGCTGAACCGGTTTTACATAAATTCGATAGGCTTCGCTATCGCCTGCTGCCTTACATCTATAGCCTGGCCGGCCAGGTCACCCTCGATAGAAAACAATCGCCGCGCCCGCTACTACAGGCGCACGAAAGCCGGAGAGAAGCAACTGGGCATCGAAACCCGGCAGTGGGAGACCATCGTTCGCGGCATCGCCAGCGCACTGAAGGCAACGTAGAGGGCTCATGGGACTCGCTTCGCGCCTCTTACTGCACAATCCATAGTTTGCTGCACAATTTACTGCACAAAACCAACCTACTGTGCCCGATTTCCACCGAAACTGTGCAATCCGTCCCCACTTAAACTACTGAAACCAAATAGAGCCGCCAATATCGCGTGATTTTCAAGACCGCCTGTTTCAACCGTTCAGGTCCACTGATCTTTCAATTGCAGTAATCGTCGAAATGACCCTGACCTCACCTGCATTCTTGTCGTGAAGGCATACGCCTACAATCGAACCAGTTATGTTGACGATCCTTAAAGCTCCTATGCGATTTGGTGCGATCCAGTGCAGAAGAGGCGAGATCATATTTCGAGCCACGTGCAAGCGACTCCCTTCCGTTGGCGCCGAATCGCGAATGCACACGTCGACCCGACAATAGTTAAGAACATCCATCCTGCCGGCGCTTCTTAGCGACGCCGGGAACGTCCTGCTGCGGTGTTCTGTGTTGTTCCTTTCCGCTTCTCGTAACAGTACGCGGATCATGGCGCGGCGGCGGTCCCTGTCAACGGCGCTGCCCGCTCCTTTCGCTCCGCTCCGTGTTGGCCGTTTCCCTTCGGTGACAGGTCCCCCCTCTGTGCCGCGCTTGTTCATGTCCGCGTTACGAGAAAACGCGGAAAGGACAAGACCATGTCCATCACAGAAGAAAAGCAGGACATTTACACCCGGATCACCAACGAGATCATCACCTCGCTGGAGGGCGTCAGGCCGTGGATGAAACCCTGGAACGCCGAACATGCGGCGGGGAAGATCACGCGCCCGCTTCGCCATAATGGCCACCCCTATTCCGGCATCAACATCCTGATACTCTGGGCCAGCGCGATGGAGCAGGGTTTTGCGGCGCCGATCTGGATGACCTTTAAGCAGGCCCGCGAACTGAAGGCGCACGCGTGCAGGGTAACACTCTTTAATGGACTGCGGTAAAGTGGCTGCTGAGTAACCGAATGCTGGCCGGTATTTATCTCGGTCAATACTGCATCACGACGCTGACTTGGTTTTTCCTTACCTGGTTTCCCATCTACCTCAGCGAGGCGAGGCATATGTCCATCGTGAAGGTAGGCTTTCTGGCGGCTCTGCCTGCGCTCTGCGGCTGCGCAGGCAGCATCCTGGGAGGAGTCGTCTCGGACAGGCTGCTGCGCGCCGGGCGAACGCTGAGTTTTGCGCGAAAGACTCCGATCGTGATTGGTATGTCGCTGTCGATAACGATGATCGCCTGCAATTACGTCAGTACACAGACAGCTGTAATGCTGCTTATGTCACTCGCTTTCTTCGGTAAGGGCTTCGGAGCCCTGGGCTGGACGGTAATTTCGGACACCTCTCCCAAAGGGCTGATCGGGTTGAATGGCGGTCTCTTCAACCTAATCGGCAATTTGGCGGGAGTAACGACGCCGATCATCATCGGCTACATCGTAAAGCGCACAGGCTCTTTCCAGGATGCGCTCATCTTTGTAGGCGCGACGGCGCTGCTTGCCATCGTCGCGTATCTGCCAATCGCGGGCGAGATCAAGCGGGTGGAGATGAATCCTTCATTGATACCGGGAGCCAACGTATGACACCGCAGCCGGATAGTATCGATTCTCCTCGAGTCACAAGCATGCAGGTCATCCCCGTTGCCGGCTATGACAGCATGCTGCTCAACCTCAGCGGTGCACACGCTCCGTTCTTCACGCGCAATGTTGTGCTCATTACGGACAACGCCGGACACACCGGTACAGGGGAAGTTCCGGGCGGAGAGAACGTCCGCGAAGTTCTGGAAGAGGGAAAGGTCCTGGTCGTGGGAGAGCGGATTGGCGACGTCAATCGCATTCTGAACACTGTCCGAAAACAATTTGCCGATCGCGATGCGGGCGGCCGCGGTCTGCAAACCTTCGATCAGCGCACCACCATCCATGCAGTTGCTGCAATTGAATCTTCGCTGTTGGATCTGCTGGGGCAGTTTCTGCAAGTGCCCGTCGCCGCGCTGCTCGGAGAAGGGCAACAGCGAAGCAGCATCGATGTGCTGGGTTACCTCTTCTTCATCGGAGACCGAAAGAAGACCAATCTCCCCTATCGCTGTGACGAACACGCTTCGAATCCGTGGTTTCGTTTACGCGATGAGGAGGCGCTCACAGTGGAGGCTGTCCTTCGCCTCGCCGAAGCCGCTCAGGACCGCTATGGCTTTCGTGATTTCAAGTTGAAGGGAGGCGTGCTCTCGGGCGTGAGTGAGATGGAGGTGGTGACAGCACTCGCGGAAAAATTCCCGGAAGCGCACATTACGCTCGATCCTAACGGAGCGTGGTCGCTCCACGAAGCGATTGCCCTGTGCAGCGGCAGTCAGCACGTGCTGGCCTATGCGGAAGACCCGTGCGGAGCGGAGCACGGCTACTCAGGCCGCGAGATCATGGCCGAGTTCCGCCGCGCGACCGGGATACCGACCGCCACCAATATGGTCGCCACGGACTGGCGCCAGCTCCACCATGCTGCCCAATTGCATGCCATCGACATACTGTTGGCCGATCCGCACTTCTGGACCATGCAGGGTTCGGTTCGCGCCTCGCAGTTCTGTCGCGACTGGCGCCTGACCTGGGGTTCGCACTCGAACAACCATTTCGATATCTCACTGGCCATGTTCACGCACGTAGCTGCGGTCGCGACCGGTAAGGTGACAGCCATCGACACGCATTGGATCTGGCAGGACGGCCAGCGCCTCACCTGCGAACCGCTGCAGATCGCAGGCGGAAAGATCTCCGTCCCGGATCGTCCCGGCCTCGGCGTCGAACTCGATATGGAACAGATCGAGCAGGCTCACCAACTCTACGTGAAGATCGGCCTCGGAGGACGCGACGACGCCGCGGCCATGCAGTTCCTCATACCGAATTGGCAATTCGATCCAAAACGCCCCGGTCTACTGCGTTAGGAAAATTCAGCCACAGATCACCCGGCGACCTGCAAACATCTAAACGGTCGTGAGAAGTGGGAGGGCTCGTAAGCGAGCGTAAGCTGCCCCGCGCTGAGCCTGTGATCCTCGATTTCCGGCTTCGGGTCAATGCGCTCATTTGACCTGCTCTGGGAGTGTCGTCGGCATTTCGGACCTTTGGACTGTTCCACTAGCATCCCCATCTCATGGCTCGTTGGCAGAGGAGGCCACGAACATGGACAGCGGCAGAACCGTCACGTTCGATCCGCACGAGATGCGTCACTTTGACCACGGATATGCCGTGACATCGCACAGCTCTCAGGGACTAACGGCGGAGCGTGTCCTCGTCAATATGGATACGGAGCTGCATTCGAATCTCATCAACGCTCGATTTGCTTACGTTTTAGTTTCGAGAGGATCCCATGCCGTTGAAATATTTACGGACAATGCAAATGAATTGGGCGGCCGCCTGAGTCATGACTCGTCGAAACATCTGCTATGAACATCGCGAACCACGAAGACCCGAAATTGGATCTCACGCAAAATCAAAGCTTGGGTCAGCAGGCCGAAGCCGGAGTCCAACTGTAGATATCGATGATGCGAAGGCTCTCTGGGAACACAGGTCGGACGTGGGGCACGGCGGAGACGCACGCTCGCTACACGGGCTCCTCACCTTTGCATTGGTCGAAGAAGGCCTGAAGACGCGCGCAGCACGAGTATCGCTCGGCACTGGGGACCTAGGTGTTCGGGATTGGTTAGAGTACGGAGTGCAGCGTGTTTCAAAGTTGCAACGGACTTGGGCGAGTCAATCCCGGCGGCTAGAGCACGGAACTGAGCAGGACTTCCTGGGATCTCTATCTTCCGCAACTCAGGAGCCGCGAGTATTTTATCGCGGGGATTCCCCCCGATTGTCATCGCCAAGATTGCGACCAAGCCCTGAAGCAGGCGGTTGTCCCACTTTCATGAATGGTGAGCGCGACCAGTTTTTTGCCGGTGCCTGTCTCGCCCAACAGTAGAACTGCTACGTCAGCCTTCGCAACGCGGCCAATGGCCTTGAAGACTTCGAGCATTCCGCGAGATGAGCCCACCAGGTGATGTTCCTGTTCTCTCTCTTCATCGGCCGTCAGCGCTTCAGGCTTGCGATTGCGCAACCGCTCCACCTCGCGCTGGAGCCGGACATGCTGAAGAGCCCGTCGAACAGTCACGGCCGCCCTCATGACGTCGCTGGTAATCGATCACTTCGGTGGTTCCGCATGGAACATCACCCGATCAACCTCTGGAGAACTCTTGGCGCCTGCTCTGGTCGGTGGCGTCACACTGATTGCGAAGTTCTGATGCTCGATTAGTTTTACGAATTGTGACCTGTAGGATCTGGTGGAGGATCAACCTCAGGTATACAAAGCGCTTCCGATGCCCCGACCTCCTTAGCCTGTTTCGATTGATTGGCGACGAGTAGCGTCAACGTCCTTTCGAGCAACTCGGTTGGATGCACCGGCTTCGCTAGAATATCGAACTTGTGCCCGTTGGCTGCAGCCTCGGCCAGAAGCTCGGCCGTGAGCGCCTGACCGGAGAAAAGCAAAGGCCGGCAAGCCGGATATTTTGCTGTGAGAAGAATGGCAAGGTCGATTCCGTTCATGAGCGGAAGAACCACGTCGATGATGGCCAGGTCGGGCAGCCATTCGGCCAGGATTTCAAGGGCTTGTTCCGCGGAGTAAGCGGCGCGCGTCTCGTAACCACTTGCTGAAAAAATCAGATCAAGCGTATCTGCGATCGTTCGCTCGTCATCGACAATCAAAACCTTGTGGCGGCGGTCGGTCACTGGGGTGTGCTCTTTCCGGAGGCCTAGCATCCAATGCTTTCTGGGATGAGCAAACAGTCAAGCAGCCGGACTGGGGGGGTGAAGCCGCGCAAGCTCCAATTCGGCAATCGTGCGCAGGATGGAACTTCTCAGGTCGACAATGGCCTGGTCATCCGGCCGCAGCTCCTCAGTTTGTTCCAATTACTCGAGTGTCTTTTTTAGGACATCAATCAGCTTGGAGGAAGCCTCCACTGTCATTACACCCTCCCGTGCCCTTTAGATGCACCAATCGGACTCGGCGTTCAGCCTTCGCGACAAAGGCCTCGGATTGCTCTCTCTTCATCCCAAGAAGTTTATCCTTTGGGAAAAACGCTAGGGGGTGGCAGCCGCATGGAAGCAGAAAACCATGCCCTCAGATGGTTTTTAGTCCTGGATGACGGGCCATACTGAGGCAAAGCCATTTTGACGGGATGTGTTGCAACTTTCAGGGCTGCTGGCGGTGACGTGAAAGAATCGCGAAATGATAACCCGACCCGCGATCTTCAAATCGCGGCAGACCGAAGCCGGCCTCATACTCTGTGCGGTCCGGTGGTATCTTCGCCATTCGCTCTCGCTGCGCGATGTTGAGGAGCTGCTGGAGGAGCGCGGTCTCTATGTCGATCACACAACCGTCTGGCGCTGGGTGCAGGATTACGGCCCGGAGTTGGAGCAGCGACTGCGACAGCATCTCAAGC
>JBAVYX010000436.1:0-9197 GCA_049588475.1 Silvibacterium sp.
CCTTAAGCGTGCGATGCATCCGCTCATGGCGCCCGTTTTGTTGCGGTCGACCTGCTTGTAGGCTTCTGTCAACGAAACTTGGCCCCACTCTGCCGGTGAATAGTGGCCCCACCGTGGAATGAGTTGATGTTGTTCGTTTTGCTTCTCCGGAGCGTAGCGGAGGAGAAGTAAAACGACGGCGAAATCTGGCCCCTCCCTGGTTAGGTTTTCTTCTTCCGTTCCATGGTGCGACGGAAGCGATACGACTCGGTTCCGGTCTCGAGGATGTGAGCGCGGTCGGTGATGCGGTCCAGCAGGGCCTTGCACAGGCGGGTGTTGGGGAAGACCGACGACCATTCTGAGAACGGCAGATTCGTAGTGATGATGACGGCAGCCTTCTCTGCTCGATCGGCAATGACTTGGAAGAGCAGTTCAGCGCCGGCCTCTGCCAGGGGCACGTAGCCCATCTCATCCAGAGCGATCAAGTCCCATTTTTTCCAGCGCGCGAGAGAGCGGCTGAGCTGGCTGTTATTGCTGGCTTCGACGAGTTCGTTGATAAGAGCGGCAACGGTGGTGAAGCGAACGCGCTTGTTCTGACGGCAGGCTTCGACACAGAGGGCAGTCATCAAGTGCGTCTTGCCGGTACCAGTTTCCCCCAAGAAGATGACTGGCTCAGCGCGTTCCAGATAGCCGCCATCTGCAAGTCCGCGTATCTGCGTAGTGGAGACGCTGGAGGCATTGAAATCGAATTCTTCCATGGTCTTGATCTTGGGTAGCCTGGCTTCGGACAGCCGCCAGGCGATCCTGCGTTGTTGCCGCTCTTCAACTTCGGCGGCGAGGAGTGCTTCGAGATAGCGGATGTGGGAGTGTCCCTGGCGGGTGGCTTGTTCGGCGATGCGGCTGTACTGCGCCGCGATGGTGGGGATGCGCAAGGTCTTGCAATGCGCGTGGATCGAGGCTTCCTGCATGGAGGCGGGAACAGTGCTCATCGCGCCACCTCTGGCCGGAGCAGATGATCGTATGCTTCGAGGGTTGGTAACGGGCGTTCATACCGCGCCAGTGCGCCGAGTTCGATAGCGTCCGGCTTGCGGCGTACTTGCTGTGTCGCGGTAAGCAGATAACGAACCGCGGCAGCATCGGCGCATCCCAGTTCCACGGCCTGGGTGATAGCACGGGTGAGTTGCTCCCTACCCGTGCGGTGGCCGAGATGGAGCAGAGAGATCATCTCGCGGGTGCCGTTCTGACGACCGGAGCGTTCGATCATCCGCTGCCAGAGCAGGTCATAGCTCTGCGGCCATCGTCCCTGGGAGCGCCACTGGGCCAACGGCGTGGAGCCTGCGAGTGCACCGGGCTTGCGCTCCAGCACATCGAGATAGTGTTCGAGATCAAGGATCTGCTGACGCTTGCGATAGCAGCGTTCATGCCGGGCGACGCACTTGCCACGGGACCATATCTCGACATAGGCCGAGTAGGTCTTAACCACCGCTTCGGTGCCGGGATGCAACGGCGTCGAGTAGGCGCTGGTCTTTACCAGGACACAACGCTGACGATCCACTACCGGGAAGCTGACATCGGCAAGATCGAAACTCTCCGCCGCAAGTGGAAGCAATCGCTCGCGCTCGGCAGCCAGTGCATAAGCCACCGTCTCTGTCCGTCCATGGATGATCCGCTGTTCATCTTCGACCGTGGCAGCGACGAGTCGTTCGTTCAACTCCGCGAGGCCCTTGGCGTCAGGCACCGGCACCCAGTGGTTGCGGCGGAAGTAGCCAACCTCGCCTTCTACGCCGCCCTTTTCGTGGCCTTCGCCTGGCGTGCAGAAGGTGGCCACATAGCGCCAGTGCGAACGGAAGGCAATGAAGCGTTCCGCCTCTTCACGGCGATGTCCGCGCAGAATCCGTCGCACCGCGCTGCTCAGGTTGTCATAGCGAAGCGTATGAAATACTCCACCAAATCGTGCGAAGGCCAGCTCATGAGCTTCGAGAAAAGCCTGCTGTGTGGCACGCGGATAGGCGCGATGAAACGATGCACCGCTGTACATGCTGCGCATGGTAAAGACCTGCAGCTTCACTCGCTCACCACCCAGGTCGGCGTAGGCTTCGTACCAATCAACCTGGGCCTCTGCCGCTGGCGGATAACTCTGCGGGATGAAGACTTCCTGTTTCGTCATCCCCAGCTGCCGCTTGCGAAAGCTCACATACTCGCGAACCCGCGACTGGCCTACTGGATAGTCCGGACGTTCCACCTGCAAACGCTTGTAGATCCTCGCCGCTGTGTGCCGTTGCTTGCGGGGTGCGGAGAGATCGGCGGCCAGAATGCCATCGATGAATGGCATCACCGGCCCCAATCGCGGACACTCGCGGGGTTTATACACACGTTCCGGAGGTACTGCGCTGGCGAGTGCCTGGCGGACCATCCGGCGATGCACGCCGAACTTGCGTGCCACTCCCCGAATGCTGCTTCCTCCAAACTCATGCTCTCGCCGAATCTGCTCGAATAGCTCCACCTTCGTTCTCCTGTCCACCCACCCCTCCGTTAAGAGAAGGTAGGCCGATTGCTCCAGGTGGGGCCAGATTTAGTCGGCTGGCTGGGGCCAAATTACGGTAGCAAAATCACTTGTATGCGCTCATGCACGATCCCAAGCTTCATCCAGCCGAGCGAGAGCTTTGACAGCCCTAATAACCCTGTGCCTGCAAACGGTGCGCCGTTGTCTGTCCTGATCCGTGCTGGCACCCCGTACTCCCGCATGGCTGCTTCGCAGATCGCGCGGACCTGGCTGAGGTCCATACGCGAGACTATCTGGCAACGAATCAGATAACGGCTATGCGCATCGGTGATAGTGAACGGATCGCACCGCTTGCCGTCGCCGGGGACGAAGTACCCTTTGAAGTCCATGCACCACAGCTGATTCGGACCCGTGACCAAAGAGAACGGCTCTGAACATGGCGTGGTCCGTTTCCTCTTCTTTTGTGGACTGGTTAACCCCGCACGGCTCAAGATGTTGCCGAATGTACTAGCTGCAGGCCACACCACGTCTGGCTGTAGCATCTCCAGCCTTGCCTTGAGCTTCCGCGCGCCCCAGGACGGATGCTTGGCTCGAAGCGCGAAGATGGCGTTCTCGATCGGCTCTACCGTTGCGTGGGAGCAACTATGCGGGCGGCGGCTGCGATCCACGAGCCCTTCTGGCCCCGTCTCGTTGTAGCGGTTGATCCAACGGTAAGCCGTTGGACGCGAAATCCCATACGCGCGACACAGGTCCGCTACCGACATCTCTTCCTTCTGATAACTCGATAAGAACTGCAGACGTTGATCCACGATACGACTCTCTTTCCAGGGCATACCGCATCATCGTGCGTAAGACCAAGCCTAGGAACCATCAGAGTTCCACGTTGCTGTAACGCATGTCTTTGGTCTGTTTTGTAACGCAAGTGCTAAGTACGCTCATCCGGAAGGCGGCATCTTGACGTTGTCGACACCGACTGGGTAGTAGTGTCCCTATCCATTTCTTGCGGACCGCGCAGCGTTCCCCGCCTGACGGCGACACTCGATAGTTAAGCGGCGTAGACTGACGTCGAATACCTGGGCGACTACACAGACGCCACTGTTCGTACACGGCAAGCGATGGAGGAAATGCTCCGATGAAGCTATTGAGTTGTCTTATACAGAGTAGTGTCTTGGCCGCAGGCCTGGTGTGTGGTACTCATGTGTTCGCTCAGGAACCCGGTTTCCCTCCGGAAACCTCGGCGCCACCTCCGCAGCAAGGGCCGGCCGGTGACCATCGGGATCCGGCTCAGCAATTGGCTGGAATGACCAAGCGCTACAACCTATCCACCGATCAGCAGAACCAAGTCAAGCCCATTCTGATGGATCAGCAACAACGGATGCAGTTGCTGCGTCTAGACTCCTCACTGTCCCCCGACGAGAAGAAAGCAAAGATGCAGAGCATTCGCAGCGACTCCAATTCAAAGATCGAAGCCATTTTGAACGATGATCAGAAAAAGCAGTTTAAACAAGATCACCAGAGCATGCAGGAACGTACGCAGCAGCGGCCTCAAGGCGGCGGTCCCGGTGGTGGCGGACCTCCACCCCAACAGTAGCGCCTGATTGGAGAGTCCACGGAGCAGCCGCTACGCGGCGAACTTGAACTCAGCCCGAATCGTTGGCAGTCTTTTAAGGAAGTGTAGCGGCGCTAAGCACCTCTTGTTCCTAGCGGCTTGCTTTTAATGAACTCGTTATTTACGCGGCTCTGACTAAAGATCGAGCATTATCCATGTTGGCGCATGGTCGCTGGCGTTTACCTGCCCACGCGCCCATCGGTCTACACCACCGTCCACGAGCCGGTCCGCCACCTTCGGCGAGAGCAAAAAGTGATCGAGTCGCATGCCTTTGTCCTTCGGCCACCGTTCAAATTTGTAATCCCAGAATGTCCAGAGCGGCCCATCCGGATATAGCCTCCGCATCGCGTCGGTCCAGCCTTGAGCCAGCAAACGCGCAAAGGCTTGCCGGCTTGCCGGTTGGATCAATGCGTTGTTATCCAACGATCGAGTTGGATAGATGTCCTGCGGTGTCGGCACGACGTTGTAGTCACCGGCCAACACCACGGGGGCGCCGCTCGCCATGAGTTCGACCGCATGGGCAATGAGGCGCTCAAACCAGGCCAGCTTGTAGTTGAATTTCGGTCCAGGCTGGGGATTCCCATTGGGGAGGTAGATGGAGGTGATCAGAACTCCCTGAACAGCCGCTTCGATGTAGCGGGCTTGGTGGTCTTCAGGATTTCCCGGCAAGCTTGCGCAGGTCAACACGGGAGCGTGGTCTCGCGCGAGAATTGCCACGCCGTTCCAGGACCGCTCCCCCTTCCAGACTGATTCGTACCCGAGAGTTCGAAGGGCATTCGCGGGAAAGGCTCTCTGCTCCGCCTTGAGCTCTTGGAGACTAACCACGTCCGGCTCAGCTCTGGCTAACCAAGCCAAGAGGTTATCAAGCCGCTTATTGATGTTGTTAATGTTGAACGTCGCGACTTTCACCAAGCCCCTCTCTGTCCTTGTACTTCTGGGTGCGCCTCCCAAAAGGAGCAACCGAATTCGTTGTTCCGGCTGGCATTATTTTAATGGTGGAAAGAAATGTCGCGAATAACATGCGCACGATCTGCACTTGCTTTTTGCGAATCGAAATTTTTCGCAGAAGCAGAAGAGGAACTGTTCGAGGGAAATGAACGGTCAGGGAAACGTTAGGGTATTGGCGCTGCCAATGGACTAAAAGCGTTTGTCAAGATTGCCCGGTTCGCCTGCCATCCTAGCAAGAAAATGTTTAAATAGGACTTTAGCCAATGGACAGACCTCCAGTGGTCGTAGAGCAAGCAGTGGAGGAAATGCTCCATGAAGAAGCCGTTATGTTGTTTCGTATTGAGTGGCGTCTTGGCCGAAGGTTTCGTGTTTTGTGGCACTCATGCGTTTGCCCAAGAGCCTGGTTCAGCTCCGGAAACCTCGGCGCCATCAACAGATCGAGGCCTGGGCGGTGGCCATCGTAGAACGATGGACCCGGATCAGCAATTAGCGAGATTGACGAAGCGATACAACCTATCCGCCAATCAGCAAGGCCAGATCAAGCCCATTCTGATGGATCAACAGCGACAGATGCTGCTGCTGCGTCAAGACTCCTCCCTCGCCCCCGACGAGAAGAAAGCTAAGATGTGGGGCATTCACAGCGATTCCAACTCCAAGATCGAAGCCGTTTTGAACGATGACCAGAAAAAGCAGTTTGAACAACATCAACGAGGTATGCAGCAGCCGGGTCAAGGCGGTGGCGTACCTCCGCCGCAACCGTGACCGCTTGATTTGAAAGTCTCGCTGAAATCCCAGTTCGATTACCGATGTAGGTTGAATATATTTGTGCACAATGGTGGACCTGCCATTCCGCCACCACGTTGGGCATTTCCTGTTCAATACACCCCGCTTCAGCCACGACCCTGCTATTCCTGACCACGGCGCTCCCCTTTCGTTGTTCCCGGAATAACGGGGTTTTGGGTAAGTTCAGTTGCGGCGTCGTGAACTTGCTCAAATGCTAGGACTTTGCGGGCATTTCAGGATTACGTCCAGATTCTCCGTCAACTCGGGAACAATCCGGCGAAGCTCCGACGCTTTTCCGTGCGCCACTGTCCATTTGGACTGCTAACGGGTACACGGCGCTTATCGCTGCATTATGAATTGTGTGGGCAGCTCAGTCCTGGCGCAGGGCTACCATCGGTTCCACTGCCATCGCGCGCCGTACAGGCAAATAGCAGGACGCGAGTGCAGCAAGCGCCAAGGCGGTCACCACAATCATGTACGTCGCTGGGTCCCACGCGCTGACGATGACGAAGCTGCCAACGGCTCGTGCAGCCAGCAATGCCACTAACAGGCCAATCCCAAGGCCAGCCGCGACAATCCGCATCGATTGACTGTAGATCATCTTGAACACTGAGCCTCTGGTGGCCCCGAGCGCCATGCGCAAGCCGATTTCGTGAACGCGCTGGCTTACCGTGTACGAGATGACGCCATAAAGGCCGATCACCGCTAGCGTTAATCCAAGACCGCCCATGATCGCGGCAAGCGCGGCCCCCACCTGAAAAATCAGAAGCCCATTCAGCGTATAAAGCCCCTCGCGCATGGTTTCCACCTGAAACACTGGAAGCTGCGGGGCAAGCGCGTGGATCGTTTTGGCCACGCTTGCCGCCAGCGCCAGGGGATCCCCTTGCGTCTTCAACTGGAACACCATGAACTGATTGCCTTTTACGTGCTGCTCGTACGGGAGGTAAAGGCCTGGCCGCGATTTGCCGCCGTCGAACGGCGTAAATTCCACGTCACGAGCGATTCCAACCACTTCGAGCCTGCGAGCTTTCTCATGTTCCAAGCGGAGGGTCTGTCCGATGGGATCCTGATTGGGCCAGTACTTTCTGGCCATGCTTTCGCTGATCACTGCGACGTCTTTGCCGTGATCATCGTCCGCATCCTGAAAGCTACGCCCGCGCAGGATTTCGATGCCCATCACTCTGAAGTATTCAGGCGAAACTGTGTTGTAAGCTGCGGCCAATGCAGAGGCGTTGACTGGAGTGGGGGCGCCATCGATCACTACTGTATCGCTGGCGATTTCACTTAAGACGCCCATTGGAGTTGCAGTAGCGTGGCTCACGGTTTTCACTCCAGCGAACTGGTGGAGACGGACCAGGATGTTGCTGGCCAGGTCGCGTGTTTGCGCATCCGTCATCCCGATCTCACTTGTATTGATGGAGACATTGAGCACATGATCGGGCTTGAAACCAAAATCCGTCGTCTGGAAGGCTACAAGGCTCCGCACGAACAGGCCAGCCACAACCAGCAGCACGAGCGACCCAGCTACCTGCAGCGTGACCAGACTGTCGCGAAGCCAATGACGTCCCCTCGTAACGCTTCGGCTGCCCTCGTGCAAAACAGTGTTCAGATCGGCCTTCGCAAGGCGCAGGGCCGGCACGATTCCCACAACAACTCCTGCCAGTAACGCGATCGAAAAGGAATAGAGGAAAATACGCCAATCGAATTCCAGCGAAAGCGAAACAGGAAGACCGGTGTGCAAGTTGGTGTGACCAAGTGCTGTGCTGACCCACATACCGAGGACCACACCCATTACGCCGCCCATCAGCGCCAGCGTTACGCTCTCAGTAATCATCTGTCTCAGGAGGCGGGAACGCCGGGCGCCAAGCGCCGTGCGGATGGCCATTTCGCGCTCACGTACCGTAGCCTGCACCAGAACCAGATTCGCCACATTCACGCAGGCCAGCAAGAGCACCATTCCGGCAAGGCCAAGAAACAGCCCTGAGATGACGTAAAACGCCGTGATGCGGAAACGTGGCCCGGGAATAACTGAGATTTCAAACTTCTTTTCAACATCCGGGTGCTGACGCACGATGTTCCGGGCCACCACATTCAGTTCCGCTCCTGCCTGCTTCAGACTAACCCCGGGGCGTAGACGTCCGTGAACGCCCAGGCTTCGGTTGTGCCAGCTGTTCAACATATCCGCGGGAGTTCCCTCGATGGCCAACTCCGACAACGGCAAATACGCTGCTGCGGTTGCAAGGCCGAACAAACCGGTAAATCCCTTCGGCGCCACACCGATGATCGAGACGGGGTGTCCATCAACGGTAACCTGTCGCCCGAGCACATTCGGATCACCGTTAAATTTTTCCTTCCAGAAATCGTAGCCGAGAACAATCACCGGGTCGCGACCGAGAACCTCGCCCTCGTCCCGTAGGAAAAGCCGCCCTGCCGCTGGTTGCACTCCGAGCGCATCGAAGAAGTTCCCGCTGACATAGCCTGTCATGACGCGTTCCGGCTGCCGCCCTTCCATTGCAAATCCATCCAGGCCCATCGTGTTTGCGATGATGTCGCTGAAGGAGTTCCGGTTCTGGGCGCGAATCTCTTTGAATTCGGGCCAGGAAAACATGCCCTGCCACTGGCCATCCCCCTGGTGGAAAGCCAGCGTCGTGATCTGTTTGGGATTCACTACCACGGCGGGGGGCTTGAGCAGAAAAGAGTCCACAATGCCAAAAATGGCTGTGTTCGCGCCAATTCCAAAGGCCAGCGTAAGTACCGCGGTTACGACAAAGCCAGGAGCTTTTCTGAATTGGCGAAACGCAAAGCGAAGATCCTGAAAGAGGATTCCCATGGCGCCTAGCGCAAACTGGCACCTGTCTTCATATAGCAAGTTCCCTGCCAAACCCTCTTGACATGTAAACTACTGATTCACAGTGGAATACGCTCAGGAGTAGGTCCCCTCGAAGGCGCCTCCTGGGCGGAATCAAACATCATTGTCCGAAAGCGTACATCGCCTCGAAACTTTGCGACAGATCTCGCCTGTTTCATCCCCGGCGGGTCGGCTTCGCCTGAGAATGACTCAACTGGCGCAACAATCACGGCTTCAATTTAACCACGGGAGGTCGAGTCCCCATCGTCGCCGAGTGGAGGTAATCCTGTCGCCGACAACCCCTACTCACTGTTGGTCCCGGAAACGGACTCCCCACCATTTGTCAACATCGAGCTGAAGGGTTGTACCCTTCAGCAGCTACGGGGTGAGCTAAGCAGATAGACGGGCGGACGTCGGGCGGTAATGGCACGGAGAGATCCCGCTCAGGCGGCCGTAAGGTCGGCGGTGGAACGTCGATTTGGATCATATGTTTGTCCACTTTTAAGCATGGCTATGAGCACAGCAAG
>JBAVYX010000437.1:0-14396 GCA_049588475.1 Silvibacterium sp.
AGCTTACTGAGGTCTTCCATCTGACACCCAGCGGGCTGGGAACCACGGTATCGATTGCGCTGCTGGGAACCATCATCGGCGCAATATCCGCGGGCGAACTGGGACAGAAGCTGGGGGGACGCGAGGCACTGCGTATCATGGCGGTGCTTTATGTCGCCTCGGCGCTGGGTACGGCGCTGTCCTGGAACTGGCCTTCACTACTTTTCTTCCGATTCATCGGCGGACTCGGCATCGGCGGGTCTTCCGTCCTGGGACCCGTGTATATCGCCGAGCTTGCTCCGGCCAAGTGGCGCGGCCGCCTGGTCGGTCTCTTTCAAATCAATATCGTCATAGGCATTCTGCTGGCCTACGCGTCCAACTTCGTAATCGCTAGCCTGAACCTGGGTGCTGCCCAGTGGCGCTGGCAGCTGGGAGTGGCAGCGGCTCCGGCCATTCTATTTCTCATTCTGCTGTATGCCATTCCACGCAGCTCACGGTGGCTGGTGACACAGAGACGCATTGATGAAGCGCGGGAAGTCTTGCGTCTGATGGGTTCGCCGGATTCCGAGGCGGAGCTGAAGGAGATCATCGACTCGATTCATCTGGAGAGAGCATCACGAGATGAACCCCTCTTTCAGCGCAAATACCTGCGGCCGATCTTTCTGGCCGTCAGTATCGGGATGTTCAATCAGCTCTCAGGCATCAATGCCATTCTCTATTACGTGAATGACATCTTCGCCGCCGGCGGGTTCAGCAGCCTGTCAGCGGACAAGCAGGCGGTGATCATCGGAGGGATGAACCTCGTGGCGACGCTGCTCGCCATGTCAGTCATTGACAAGTTAGGCCGCAAGACGCTGCTGCTTATTGGCTCGGTGGGAACAGCGGTGTGCCTCGCCGGTGTTGCCGCGATCTTCCTGTCGAATAGCCATCAGAGCGATCTGGTTTGGCTGCTGGTGGGTTTCATCTTCTTCTTCGCCATTTCACAGGGCGCGGTGATCTGGGTTTACATCAGCGAGGTCTTCCCGACGCGAGTGCGGTCGAAGGGTCAGAGCCTGGGCAGTTCTTCGCACTGGATCATGAATGCGATCATCACGAAGGCGTTCCCGTCGATTGCAGCGATGTCCGCGGGGGCGCCATTCATCTTCTTTTCCGTGATGATGGCTCTACAATTCATCGTCGTGCTCACGTTCTACCCGGAGACCAAGGGCGTGACGCTGGAGGCGATGCAGCGGCGGCTTGGGATCGAATGAGGCAGGGATCAGCGACTAGGGATTTGAAAGGCATAAGTGCCTTGGGGCTCAAAGCGTGCGAAGACTGTCCTGCTGAATACTTTGCATCACGGACACGGAGAGCGCAGAGTGTCATGTCGATGTCTTCGACGGCAAATGCGACCTGGTGGATACCTGGTGTGTTCGCCGGCGCGTGCCGGTTGCCGCCCAGGGCCGACGACGTATGGAATTTCGTCAGCTCGAGTCACCCGTCGCCGTCGAGGGTCTGCAGCATCGCGATCTCTGCCCGGACGCCGTCGAGCCCCTCGATGCGGTCCACCCAGCGATCCTCGACCAGCCCCTCTCCCTAACAGCTCGAGTCCAAGTTCGACGAAGAACCCGGTTGCGGCCGCGAGGTCGTCCACCACGATGCCGTCCTGCTCCATCCGTTGGATCGTCATGTGCTCTATGGTAACGAATCCAGTTCGAGCCACAACGCCAGGCACCCCTTCGCGCTCACAAGCACTGGCCATGGCCTCTAGCGGATGTTGCGACCGAGGGTGAAGCGCAGGCCTGTCCGGACACTGGCGGGCAGCGAGGGATAGCCGATGGGGCCGATATGCTGCTGGCTGAGGTAGTTTTCGAGCTGTATGTAATAGCTCAGCCAGGATGTGATGGGGACGGTGGTTCCGAGGTCGAGCTTGGCATAGCCGTGGTCGAGATTGCGATTGGGAAGAAGCAGTGTGTTGCCGAAGTTCACATCGCTGCCGCCCAGGTATGTGGAGTCATCGCCGCGGCTGGAAAATGCGCCGGTGGCCACCAGGGTCAGGTGTTTGCTGGAATAGGTGACTCCGGCAAAGCCTGTATGCGGCGGTCTGCGGAAAGGCCGCGCACCCACCAGCGGCGAATCGTTACCAATGGGAATAGTGGGAAACATGGGATTGTAGCTCGGCCCAACGGCGTCGGACGAGAAGGATCGCTGCACCACGGCGTCGAGATAGGTGTAGCCGCCGCGGATGAAAATATTGCGTCCGATACCGTATTCCACTTGACTCTCCAATCCCTGCGCACGGAAGGCCATCGAATTGAGGGTGAGGGCGAAGGCACCTTCCTGCTCCAGGAATTCCCTTAGCGATTGCTGCTGCTCGGGCGTGAGGTTGGGGAGGAGCGTGGGAACGAGGTTGGCGCCTACATATTCGATTTGATTGCCGAATTCGTTGTGAAAGTAAGTGGCGCGGAGCACGACCTGTTCGTTGAAGAGGCTTTGTTCGACACCGCCGTCGTAGGAGCGTGACAGCTCGGCACCGATGGGCCGGATGCCATACTGAGCGACCGTAGACTGGCCGCCGTTGGCGAGCAAAAAGGCGTAGAGGGAACCAAACTGATCATCGATGGTAGGCTCCTGCACACCTTTGGCGAAGTTGAAGTAGAGTTTGGTTCCGTGAAGGGCGCCCTTGCCCGGGCGGACGGCGTAATACGCCACTCCGATGCGCGGTGTGCCTTCCGTACCGTAGAGCTGGTTGTTCTGGATTCCGCCACCAAGCGAGTAGAAGAGCCGCTGCCTGAAATCGCCGTTTATCTCGAGCATGTAGTCGTAGTTCGTGCGCTCGAGAGTCTCGCTGAAGTCGTAGACCCATTCGTTTTCCGTTCCACGCTCGTTTTCAAAGCGAAAGCCGCCGACGATGGCCAGATGCGGAGTGATGCTGTAGTCCGTTTGCGCGTAGAGATTGTCGCGATTGGAGACAAGATCGATGGTATAGGGACAGATTCCACCGAAGTTCATGAGAGCCTGGCCGGCGGTGGAGAATCCATTTGCACCATTAATCGTTACAAAATTACCGAAGTAGTTACCGTCGATAAGATTGCCTGCCGGGTACCACTGCGTCGACTCTTCCCTCTTGCGCGCCATCCCGTAGCGCACTAGCGCGTGCCAGAGGTCGTTAAAATTGTGGTCGATGGTTCCGGACAGAAATATGTCCTGATCGGACTGCTTGCCGTCGTTGGCGATGCCGTTGAAGGCATAGGCGCCGGGCAGGCCGGTGGCGATATCCGCATTACGCGCGGTAACGCGAATGGATGTGGCGCTGGTAGGGGCGAAACCAAGGTTCGCGACGGATGTTATGTTGTGATACTCGTCCATCGGGATGGAGTTGCGGGTCTGAAAGTCGGCAAAAGCGCCATAGTAATCGAATTTGCGGACGGTTCCACCCAGTTGAACCTCGTTCCGATAAGTGCCAAACGAGCCGGCATCACCTTCATATAGCAGGGAGGGAAACGGCGTGCTGCCGCGCGGCGTGGAGAAGGCCATAACGCCGGCTGCAGCGTCGGAACCCCAGAGCACGCTGTTCGGCCCGCGATACGCCTCCACGCTGGAGATGCCGGTGCTGGAGACCGTTGAAAGATCGAAGCGCCCGCCGATGTCTTCCATAGGGACGCCATCAAAAAGAACCTTATTTGCGTCGGAGTTGCCTCCGCGAATAAAGACCGAGGTGACGCCGCCGCGTTGGCCGGTCTGGACAACGTCGAATCCGGGAACCTGACGCAACGGATCAACCATGTCGGCGAGGTTCATGAAATCGGTCTTGGTAAGCACGGAGACCGACGCGCTTACCTGGGCCTGTGGCTGCGGCGTACCGGTAGCGGTGACAACGATGGACTGTCGCACCCATTCAGGCTCGAGAACGACGTTCTGTTCGACAGCATCGAACTTTCCGCCGTAGAAGCTTCTGGTTGTGAGCTGGCGGAAGGAGGTGCCGCCGGCGAGAATGTAAAACTGACCGGAGGCGGGGGCGCTGATCTCATAGGTTCCGTCAGAACTGCTGCGCGCATTCGAAAGGACCTTGCCGTTCTGGACGAGAGCGACGGTGGCATTGGGGATAGGCTCGCCGAGGGTATCGGTGACGGTTCCATGGACGGTTACGGCTTGCAGAATGGGCGTGGAAAGCAGGAGACAGGCGAAAACCAGAGCACGACGATTGCGGCGCAAAGACATAGTTCCTCCGTTCCCCTCGGAACGCGGTTGACAGCACAAGGGACCGGTCTCCTGACTTGCGCTTAACTGGATCACCTTCCCGGAGCGACGCGCTCCAGTGGTACGTTATATCCAGTTTTTTCCGCGGCCTTTAAGAATGAACGACGCGCGGAAGTGCGCTTACAGTTGCGGGGCAGTGGCGGATTTTCACCGCCTTCCCGTGCATCCCATTGCGTTAACGGTGAATGTTGACTGCAAGCCACGAGAACGGCCTTCGTGCTCTGAGTTGCAGCGAGGTGAAAAATGGCGCGGATTAGCTTTTTATAAGGCGAAGTTGCGGCAATGTCAAAAGATATATGCGTGCGGTTTTTAAACTGAAACTACATTGACGAGGACAATGGCACCGGGGAACGAAGCTGTGGGACGCGACCCAGGGACGTTTCGGTGGCTTGGCATAAAGAAGAAGACGGCACCGGCGTAGCGTATCCCGGCTCCGCACAGCAAACTTTAGTTGTCACGAGTGTTCGCCCTCGCTCTAAGAGGTGCTTTGGATGGAGGGCGTTTGTATCAGCATCGTGCTCTGCTGGCGGCGGCCAGGGTGGTTGGGGTCGGTAAATTCGAGCAGTTCGATGGGCGCGCCGTTTTCGACTATGAACGCGACGCGGACACCGTCGGATGGGCTGTTAGGAGGAATCAGGATTTCGCGGCCAGCAAGCTCGGAGGCGAGATCAGCCACTTCAAACGCGACGTGCGGAACGTGCCGGACGAGATCAGGGACCGCTGCGTCCGCTTCGAAACGCATCCACTCCACGCCGAATTCGCTTTTCTGGTGGCTGACGACAAAGACTTTCAGGTGTTTTAAGTGGGTCTCGCCAGGCTTCGTTTCAGTCGTGGGAATTCCGATGTGATGGTATTGGCGCATTGTTTTTCGCTCTCCGTCGAATTGGCACAAATTCTAATGGAGAATCCCCGCGCGAAGAGTGGAATACTCGCTAACGGAGAGCGCCCTCCTTCCATCTCAGGCTGAACCAACACAAATGAACCGGCAGCACTTCCTACTCCGTCTCCTGCACCGTGGACAACATCCGCGCACCAGATAGCGATTGCACGGTTGGCAATTGCTTGATGGCTTCGGCCAGAACCATCTGCTTGGCTCCCCATCACGGGCTACTCTCCCCTCGGTTTTGGCGATCCAGAAACGGCAAATCGGTGTCGCTCAACCAGTAGCTTCACCATAGCCGACCACACATCCAGAACCCTCATTATGACGTGGTCCTGTCTGACCGCGGATCAATGATTGGTGCAAAGCCAAGGTGGTCGCCTCGAAAGACTTCTTGCATTTGATTATATCGTACGATATATTGTTAGATATGTTTTACGATGATTCAACTTCCCGCCCAGAAGGCCTTCACGCACGGCGACGTTCGCGTCACCGGCGGCACGGCATATGGGGGGATGAATTTACCAGCGGACGAAAGTTTGAAGCCGCGGATCTCCAGCTTGTTATCCTAGCGTTCCTCGCAGAGCGTCCCGCTCACGGGTACGAGTTGATCAAGACCATCGAGGAGCGGTCAGGCGGCTTCTATACCCCGAGTCCCGGTGTAATCTATCCGGCGCTTACCTATCTCAGTGAAATCGGCCACGCGAGCGTGGAACAAGCGGGAACAAGAAAGCTGTACAGCATCACCGCCGAGGGGAAGTCCCATCTCGCTTCCAATCGCGCTTCCGCCGACGCAATCCTTGATACCCTTTCACGGATCGGAAGCCGGATGGATGATGTGCGCGAGGCGTTCGCCGGGGTCGGCGATTCTGATTCCGGCCCTTCGGATGAAATCTACCGTGCGCGCCACGCCCTTAGAGACGCGATCCGCCGCAAGCGTGGCTGCGACCCTAACGAAGCCCGGCGCATTGCCGGAATTCTGAACCGGGCAACGGCCGACATCCTCTCAAAATAACCATGAATCATTCACCCAATGCGAGGCTTTTCTTATGCAAAACAATACTCTTCTGAGCCCCATCAAAGATGCCCGTGTCCGTGCTGTTATCGAGCGGCTAATAGAATCGCCCCGCCTCCCATTGGGCGGGAGCCCGAGCGATAATCCGGAAATGAGCCGCGATCCTTATGACTATGCCGAATACGGATTTTCCATTGTCCCCGACCAAGGCGATCTCATCTATCTGCTATGCCGCGGCATGCGTGCGACACACGTCGTCGATTTTGCGACTTCGATAGGCATGTCAGCCATCTATTTTGCGGCGGCCATGCGCGACAATGGCGGCGGCACCGTCGTTGGTTCAGAACTCGTTCCGGAGAAAGTCGCGACGGCTAGGCGCAATCTGGCCGACGCCGGCGTTGCCGACTATGCCGACATTAGAGAAGGAGACGCACGGCAGATGCTGCGCGATCTGGGCGGTCTTGTAGATTTTGCCCTCATCGATGGCTGGCCGAACCGCCAGAATCCGTCGCTCGCTCGCGAGGTTATCGACATCTTGGCTCCCCAGATCAGAACGGGAGGTTACGTTGTGAACGACAACGCTGAGCCCGACTTTCTCGAATTCATGCGCGACCCGGCCAATGGCTTTATCTCTGTGAGCCTGCCGCTTAAGGGCAGCACCGAACTTTGTGTGAAAGTCTCTTGAATGCTCGATGAAGCTGCAGTCGTTTCAATCTGTCCTAGGAGGATCACCGCTAGCCAAGACCGGAAGCGCCTCGTGCAGAAAGCTTCGTTCGCCCACTGCGATCAATCTTGCGGAACCTTTCGCGGGATCTCGGCTTAGGGATCGCCGTTATGACGATAGTCCGCAGCTTTTCCGAAAGCCATTTGGCGCGAATCCTAGTGTCTTTTTGACAAGCGGCGAGTCATCATTTGGTGACCTTTGCATTGAAGGTCACCGTGTTGGCCCCGACGGCGTTCGTGATGAATGCCCTGCCCAAGCTCAAAGCTGTGGAGAAGCGGACCCTCGGCGCTCATCATTGATGTACTTGATGAGCAGAACGTCATTGCCTTTCTCCCCGTAAAACAACTCATCGACCAGCTTCTTGGCCAGCAAAATCCCATATCCGCCTGGCCGCATTCCCTGCGCCTCGCGGTGCTTCAGGTGGCGCATAGGATCATCCGGCGGATTGTTCTCTGCCGTATCCAGGTTTTCCTTTAAAGAGAATCCTTCGCCAGGATCCTTAATGCGGATGAGCACCACATGACGCGCGCGGAGGAACGCAATCTCGATACGCCGTTCCGGATTAAACCTTCCGCCATACTCCATCGCGTTGAGCAGCATTTCTCTGCACGCTGTTGCCACCTTCTCCTCCTCAGCTTCGGGCAAATCCAGAAATTCGCGAGCGAACTGATGCAGGCGATTCGCCGTTGATACGTCACAGCGCACCGAAAGACGTACCCAAGCATCCGTCCCGGACAGGACTTCAATCGCCTCGTCCCAATCAGGGCTCTCCATCGCCAATTGCAGCACCTCTTCAAGAGTCTGCGGGGAAAGCGGCTTTGTGAAGTAGCTGAAAGCTTGCGCACGCATCGCGGCGATCACATCCGCAGGAGTGCTTTTGTCGGCAACAATGATCACACGAGTATGCGGCCTCGCCAGCCGCACCTTTCGAAGCAGTTCAACATCTTCCCGTCCTGAACTGGCCTGGTTGGTGATAACAAGGTCGAAAGCGGACTCCTCCACCAATGCGAGCGCTTCGTCGTTATCCTGTGCGCACTCTAGCTTCCATGAGGACAGAACCGTCGACACCACACTCATCACCGGCGAGTCTGAACACGCAACCACCAGCACCATTTCCTGCATCTGCGGATTATCGTCGGTCATGAGAATCGCATGACCATGATAGTCCGACTAGGCAAGGCGGTTAACGTAATTCCCGAAGACGCGGAGCGAAGCCCGATGACCCTGAAGAACTCGGTGTAAAGTTCGCCCATATCTACCTCTCTTCCAGCGTCCGCTTAAGCCTCGATGGTCGATTCGCCGCGAAGCGTCAAAAGGTGCATCGGTGGATCCAGCCCAAACCATAAGCCCAGGGCGAAGAGCGCCGAGATGGAGTGCCTCTCCATCTGGACTCGCGAGTCCGCGAACCTTTCGTGTAGGCGACAATACATCCACAATCCTGTCAAATTTGACATCCGTTACCGATCTGTCTATCTTTCCCCTAATATGTTTAGGGAAGAAAACACCGCCCCCGGCGAACTCATCCCCGGCACCCTCGAGATGCTTATCCTCAAGTCCGTCGCCCGCGGTCCGCTTCATGGATATGCCGTCGCCGAGTGGATTCACCAGACCTCCCAGCAACTGCTCAAAGTCGAGGAAGGCGCACTCTACCCCGCGCTGCACCGCCTCGAACTCCGCGGCCTGCTCAAAGCCGAATGGGGAGCGTCCGAAAACAACCGTCGCGCCAAGTTCTACCAACTCACTCCCGAAGGCAAAAAGCGTCTCGAGGGAGAATCGCAGCGCTGGACAAGGCTCTCAGCCGCAATCGCATTCGTCCTGCAAGCATCCTGAGGAGATCCCTATGACTCCCGGCACACACGAATTTCTGGTGCGAATCAAGTCTCTCTTCCGCAAGCGGCGCATGGATCGCGAGATGGCCGAAGAGTTGGAGTTCCACCAAACTCTCCTGCGCGAAGAATTCGAGCGCCAAGGAATGCCTCCCACCACAGCCGCTCAAGCCACCAGAAAAACCTTCGGCAACACCAGCC
This sequence comes from Silvibacterium sp., assembly GCA_049588475.1. Classification (GTDB taxonomy): domain Bacteria; phylum Acidobacteriota; class Terriglobia; order Terriglobales; family Acidobacteriaceae; genus Silvibacterium. The sequence goes on from JBAVYX010000437.1 coordinate 8,865, forward strand.
GCTGGCACGAACGCCTCCGCGAACAATGGCAGTTCAAGCCCTTGGAAAACTTCCTCCGTGACCTCACCTTCGCCGCCCGCGTGCTCAAAAAATCGCCCGGCTTTCTCGCGGTAGGCCTCCTCACACTCGCCCTCGGAGTCGGCGCCAACACCGCCGTCTTCTCGATGATCAATGCTTTACTCCTGCGCCCGCTCTCCGTGCCGCACTCCGAGCAACTCGCCATACTGAGCATCGAAGATAGCGGCCCTCAACCCAACTACGGCTTCTGCACACCCTTCTTCCGCGGCCTTGAGAAGAGGCGCGATATCTTTGCGAACGTCTTCGCCTACAACCCTGACGTCATGCAGGTTCAGGGCCGCTCTGGCAACGAAAACATCCACGGAATGCTCGTAAGCGGTCAGTTCTTCACCGCGCTTCAGACCACTCCACGGATGGGCCGCTATCTTACGCCAGCCGACGACCAATCCGGCGGCAACCCCGATGGTCTCGCCGTCGTTATCAGTGAGAGCTTCTGGGAGAGCTGGTTTGACCGCGCTCCCGATGTAGTCGGACGCAAACTCATCATCGCCAACGCTCCCTTCACCGTCGTTGGCGTAATGCCTAAGCAATTTATAGGAGCCGACCCAACTCAAAAGCCGGATATCTTCGCACCTCTCTCTGCTGATCCCATCATCGACTCCCCACGCAACCATATCGACGCCGGAATCCATGCCTGGTGGATCACCGTGGTGGCACGCCTTCAGCCCGGTGTCTCTTTGCAGCAGGCGAACGCAGCACTGCTCACCGTCTCCAGCCCAATCTTGCACGAAGCCACTTCCGACGCCTCCTACGTCGCCAGCGAGGAGAAGGGTCACTTCCACTTCGCAGCCGAGTCCGGCTCTCGCGGTTTCACCTACGCCCGTCTTCTCTTCCGCAAGCCGCTTTTAGCCATGTTTTCTATGTGCGGAGGTATTCTGCTGCTCGCCTGTCTCAATCTCACCAGTCTCCTGATGGCACGTGCAGCAGCCCGCGAACGTGAACTTGCCACCCGTCTTGCACTCGGAGCCACACGCCGCCGCCTCATCCAGCAGCTCCTGATGGAAAGCCTTCTTATCGCCATCCCAGGCACCGTACTCGGCCTTGTACTCGCTCCGATTGTTAGCCACTCGGTCACCACCATACTCACGCGTGGCAATATTGCCACGGGCGCGGCGCTCGATACCTCTCTCGACATCCGCGTCTTCCTCTTCGCAGCACTTCTCGCGATCACCGCCACCATCCTCATCGGACTCCTCCCTGCGCTCCAGGCGACTGGCGGGGACCTCAACGAGCACATCAAGGGAGGCCAGCACCCGAACAAAGCGCTTGAACGCCACAAACTTCTCCCGCGCGTCCTCATGGCATCCGAGGTGGCTCTCGCGCTCGTGCTCGTTACGGGTGCAGGCCTCCTCACCACTAGCCTCGTCAGGCTCTACAAGTCAGGAGCGGGCCTCGACCCCACCGGCCTCGTCAACATCACCTTCAGCATGGACAAACAGCCGCTCGAAGGCGATCAGCTCATGCAGCTATACCAACAGCTCGGTGACGGCCTCAGCCATCAGCCGGGCGTCAAAAGTGCCAGTTTCGAGTTCATCATCCCACTCTCGCACCGTGGCTGGAACGACGGTTTCTCCGCTCCCGGCGGCAACTCTCACCTCCTATGGTTGAACAGCGTTGGGCCACGCTACTTCGAGACCATGCGCATACCGCTCTTCGCCGGGCGCGAGTTCATGTGGAGCGACACCAATGCATCCGGACCGAAGATCATCCTCAACCAATCCGCGGCAAAGCTGCTCTTTCCCGACAGAGATGCAATAGGCCGAAAGGTCATCAACGAATTCGATAAGACCGCATACGAGGTAGTCGCGATTGTCGGCGATGCGAAGTACCGCGACATGCGTAGGCCCGCGCCTGCTGCAGGCTATGTTCCCATCATGCAGGACCCGCAGAAGAAACCCTCTCTCACAGCCGTGCTGAGCGTTGAAGGACCGCAGGCTCCCTTGGCGAATGCAGCCCGCACTCTCGCCGCACGGCTCGCCCCCAGCATCCCGCCCCCCATCTTGTCCACTATGGATGAGATCGTCAATAACTCCATCAGCGCAGAACGAATGATGGCAATACTCGCTCTCTTCTTCGCCGCGTGTGCCCTGCTCGTCACCGCCATCGGACTCTACGGCACCCTCGCCTACACCACCGCTCGCCGCACCAACGAGATCGGCATCCGCATGGCCCTCGGCGCGCAGCGGTCAAGAGTCATGGCCATGATCTTCCGCCAGAACGCCGTCATCGCCACCATCGGCTCAGCCGTAGGACTCATCGCAGCAGTCCTCGCCTCACGAGCCCTTGCCAGCTTCCTCTACGAAACCTCGCCCCGCGACCCATGGGTCTTCGTGGGCTCGGTCGCCGCCCTGACAGCAATCGCCAGCGCAGCCTCCTTGCTGCCCGCACTGCGTGCCTCCCGAATCGAGCCAATCGCCGCAATCCGCTACGAATAACTGCCCAAAGAACAGCTCCAGTATTTCCACAGAAATTCTGTCAAGTCAAAAACCATCCAATCATAGTGCCAGCGGGTGGCGCTGGAATGAGGTCTCATCCAATCGTCAGGTTCCGGTTGGCTTGCCGCAGGCCATCTTTCTCAAGGTCTCACCTTCGGCTGAACCTCAGTATCCACAGCTTGACCCAATGCTCAAAAGGGAGGTATTACCGGCAATGCGGAGTTGCGGGGAGCCGGGTCGAAGTCGGGTCGGAGGTGGCGCATCGAGCTGCCCCGTTGCTGGCCACCGTCTGCAATGCGGCTCTGGTCCGATGCAAACGTGCGCAGCATCGCGAACAGCAAGCCGGGCCTGTCGCGCGTGTCAAGACTGTAGGCGTTAGTCGCAACCAGAGAATACAGGCTGTTAGGTATTCTGGGCATATCACCGGCTACACGTCATACACCTTGGTAAACGCGCTCTTCCCACTCTCAACTGAATAGCCCATCTCCCTAAACTCGTTCCATGCCCAGCCGCCAAAAGTCAGAATCGAGAGTATCAGCGAAAACCGGCGCGGTGCCAGGCGACAACCGTGTCAGGCTGACGAGCAAGCAGCTCTTTGTGGTCAAGGCGGGAGACGGATCGGTGTACGCCGGCGAACTAAGGACGGAGGAGACGCCGGAAAACATCGGTGCAGATTTCAGTCGCCTTTGCTGCGGAGTTCAGGGGCGAGTCTTTCTTTTCTGGCGAAGTGACGGTAGGCGAAGACGGTGAAGAAGTTGATGAAAACGCCTATCAGGTTCCATACCACGACTGGCCGGGAGATGATCAATACGCCGTAGTAGATCCATAGGAGCTGGAAGCAGCCGATAATGGCCGCCATGCGCGGATTCATGCCCTCGGTCGAGCGGCGCCTTAGCATTGCAATGAGATCCGGCAAAACGGCGAAGGTGGTTCCCAGGCCCGCCACGAAGCCGAAGATATCGGAGCGTTGAAAGTCGGGAAGCAGCAGGCTTCTGGTATTTCGAGTGAGTTCCGCGCATCCATGGAGCATAAGCGTCGCGCTCAACGCTGGAACCATGAGAACCGCTCTCTTCCATTGGTCCATTATGACCTCTCTATCCACCGAACTCCCCAAGCACCCATCTGTGCCTACGAGGCTGCAGCTGTTTACTCCCTCGCGAAGCTCCATCAATGCTTTCCTGTAGGATAAGCCACCAGCTCTAATTGCCAACTGTCAATTGCAACCGGTCCAAGAACTGTTTGTTTATACAGGTGCGCGACGAGCCAGCAGGCGCTAATATCGCGGTGTATTGCTGGAGTCCCACGGATTCCGAACTGCGAAAGAGGGTGGTGATGAACGGTAGTCCCAAACCACTGGTTGCGGGAATTTGGCGTCTGCTGGTTGTAGTCTGCGCAGTCGCCCTCGTGCCTGGAGACACGTTGGCAGATCCGTTGCCCCAGCCGCAGACGGCTCAGACGCCCGCGCCACAGGCTCAGTCTGCAGAGATCCCTTCTGACCAGCTGGACTCGCTCGTTGCGCCCATTGCTCTTTACCCAGATCCGATGCTGGCGCAAGTTCTGGCAGCCTCGACGTATCCGCTTGGAATCATCCAGCTTCAGCAGTGGCTGACGAGAAATCCAGGGCTGAAAGACAAAGCGCTTGCCGATGCGGTGGCTAAGCAGCCGTGGGATCCGAGCGTTCAGGCGCTCGCCGGGCTTCCTGACGTGGTTAAGCGCCTGGGAGACGACATTCAGTGGACAACTGATCTTGGCAACGCATTTCTAGCGCAGGAGAACGATGTCATGGATGCCGTGCAGCGCATGCGCAAGAAAGCTCAGGACACGGGCAACTTGAAGTCGAATGAGCAGCAGAAGGTGGAAACAAAGGTCATCGAAAGCAAGAGCGTAATTGTTTTGGAGCAGGCGGATCCGCAAGTCGTGTACGTGCCTTCCTACAATCCCACAGTGGTTTACGGACCGCCGGTCTACCCCTATCCCCCCATTTACTATCCGCCGCCTGGATACTACGCGGCAGGGATGGCTATTTCGTTTGGCATTGGTGTTGCCATGGGTGCGTTTTGGGGCGGTGGATGGGGATGGGGCTGCGGCTGGGGCAGGAATAATGACATCACCATCAATCGCAATAACAATTTCAACCGCAACTCAAACATCAATGGCGGCAATCGCGTCAACGGCGGTAATCGCGCGTCGCAACTGCCCGCTCGCGGCGGCGTTGGAGGAGCTGGTGGTGTTGGCGGCGTTGGGGGAGCGGGCGGCATTGGCGGCGCAGGAGGTGTTGGTGGCGTTGGAGGGGCTGGCGGTGTTGGCGGCAATCGCCCTTCCCAGTTGCCCTCAGGCGCAGGAGGTGGCGATAGATGGCAGCACAATCCTTCTAATCGCGGTGGTGCGCCGTATAGAGACCGCGCCACTGCGGAACGGTTTGGCGGATCAGCGCGTGGAGATTCGCTGGCTAATCGGCAGGCTGGTGCCCGGCAACAGATCGGGCGCCAAGGCGGCAATCTGGCCAGCAATCGTGATGGAGTAGGGAATCGAGGAGGAGCGGGCGACCGAGGTGGAGTGGGCAACCGCGGTGGCGCAGGATCTGGCAATCGCGGCGGCGCGGGAGTCAGCAACCGGGCAGCAGGTGGAGCGAACAGCATCGGCGGCCGGAATCTCTCCGGCAGCAGCGCGGGAAACCGCGGCGCATTCGGCGGCGGAGGCGGAGGATTTAACGGCGCCAGCGCGCGACAGAGCAGCAGCCGCGGTTCATCGAGCATGGGATCGCGCGGTAGCGGCGCTCGCTCAGGCGGCGGACGACGCAGGTAGCAGATGACTGACGACTACAGGAGCACGAAGATGAAGCCAACAGCTGATAAGAAAGTTCTCACGGGATTGGCCCTGCTTGCTGGAGTTATCGCCTGGACGTCTATCTCTGCGCCGGTCGTTCGCGCGCAGCAGGCTCCGGCACCGCAGACGACGGCGGCAACAACGGAAAAGGCAGCGCCGGCTAAGGCCGCATCGCCGTCGGGGGGAGCGGAGT
>JBAVYX010000438.1:0-22456 GCA_049588475.1 Silvibacterium sp.
ATGTTTCGCCGCGCTTGAGGGCGGAGTGCATGATCAGGTCGCGGGACTCGGGAGTGACCCACGCTGGATCGTCGGGTGTCTCGCCGAAGGTCATGATGAAGAGATCGACGCCGAGGGCTTGCTTATAGAACTCCATGGCGGCGCGACAGTTTCCGTTGAAGTGCAAGTGGGGCGAGATCTGTTTCATGGATGCTCCATTCACGCCGATGGCTTTCAGTTTACTCGTATTGATAAAAGCCGCGCCCGCTCTTTCGTCCAAGCCAGCCGGCGTCGACCATACGAATCAGCAAAGGGCAGGGCCGGTACTTTGGATCGCCGAGGCCGTCTTCGAGGACGCGCATGATATCCAAGCACACATCGAGGCCGATAAAGTCAGCCAGCGTCAACGGACCCATGGGATGCGCCATGCCCAATTTGAAGACCTCGTCGATGGCTTCCGGCGTGGCTACGCCTTCCATGACAGCGAACAAGGCCTCATTCAGCAGCGGCATCAGCACGCGGTTCGAGACGAACCCGGGGGCGTCGTTCACCTCGACGGGGGTCTTGCCCAGGCGCTCAGCCAGTCCCTTGACCGTGTCGTAGGTCTCTTGTGAAGTCGCGAGGCCGCGAATAACCTCGACCAGTTTCATCACCGGGACTGGATTGAAAAAGTGCATCCCGATGACCAGCGCGGGCCGTTTGGTTTGGGCGCCGAGCTTCGTGATCGAAATGGACGAGGCGTTTGTGGCCAGGATGATTTGTTCGGGAAGGAGGGTGTCGAGCTCGACGAATATCTGCCGCTTAATCTCGAATTTTTCCGTCGCGGCCTCGATCACGAAGTCGCAGGCGCTTAGCGCGGATCTGTCGAGCGTGCCCTGAATCCGGGCAAGAGACGCGTCCATCTCGTCCTGGGTGAGTTTGGCCTTGCCGACTTCGCGGGCAAGATTTTTTCGGATCGCTTCCAGACCACGATCGAGAAAACGCTGCTCCACCTCGCAAAGCAAAACGCTCAGGCCGCTCCGCGCAAACACATGCGCGATGCCGTTGCCCATCGTGCCAGCCCCCAGTACGCCGACGGTCATGATTTCACTCATTCGCTTCCTCTGGCTCTTCGTGTATGCAAAACAATTGAGTGTATCAACAATTCCGGAAGGATTCCTCGTCAGATCTGCCGATACCGTTCGGCGCGGCGTAAATCGGCTGCTCTGCATCGGGAAGAAGGAATGCTTCAACAACATCGCGTTCGGCAACAGGAAGCTGAACGTCGGCGGCCAAAAACAAATCCTGCGATCAACGCTTATTTTGTTTCTTCACTGTCACTTTCACGGTAGATTCGATCGGACAGTTATGAGCGATCCGTCTCTGGCGGTGCTAACTTGCGAGGTCAATCAGCAAGCGCTTACACGGCGTCAGCGCCGGATCGACCTGTGCTTTGTGATCGGCGTCACGCTTGGTCAGCCGATCGTCGCATCTACTGCAGGCGCTCTTCATCCGGAGATGTTGCGATTTGGAGGAACCGGTAATCACGTGATGCAGGGGATCTGGATGTGCCTGAGCGGCCTGGCAATACTTTTTTATGTTCTCTGGAAACGGGACGCAGGTATCGATACCTTCGGAAAACTTCCTCAGGGAGCGGACATCTTTCAGGGGGCACTTTTGTTCGCTGCTGCTTATCTGGTGATAAGCATCGCAGCCATAACGTATTCGGCGATCTATCGACACTTCGCGGGTCGTGAGCCCACCGAGATAAATATCGCCGCAATCTACGCGAACCGGTTTCAGATGCTGGCGATTGTGTTTGTGTTTATCAATCCCTGGTACGAAGAGCTGATTGTGCGCGTTTTTTAATGACGGAACTCTCCCAGCTCACGAATGTGACCGTAGCGGTGCTGACAAGCTCTGTGATTCAGGCTTCCTACCATATCTATCAGGGAAGCTGGAACTTGGTGCAGCTTGTGCTAACGTTCCTGCTGTTTTCCATCTATTTTGTGCGCACTCGACGTCTCTTTCCACCTATCGTCGCTCACACGCTAATGGACCTTGTACCGCTCCTTTGGCAAGCCCTCCACCATAGGGCTCATTGACGCGGAGACTATGCCGACCGGACCTTCGCTAAGACCGCTGTCACATTGTCGTGACCGCCGGCTGCTTTGGCGGCATCGATCAGACGCCCGCAAAGCTCATCGAGATTCCCGTCGTCGCCCAGCACTGCCGCAATCCGCTCATCGGACAGTTCCTTCGTCAGGCCATCCGAGCAGAGCAACAGGACATCGTCGGGCTGCAAGGGAAGCTCGGCTATGTCCGCCGAGACCGACGTCTGCGTGCCGATCGCCCGCGTAATCACGTTCCGCAGCGGAGAGCGCTCGGCCTCATCCTGGGTAAGCTGGCCCAGCCGCACTTGCTCGTCGACGAGAGAGTGGTCATGCGTCAGCCGGCTCAGGTGGCCGCGGCGAAAGAGGTAGCAGCGACTGTCACCCACATGTCCGATCAGCGCGCGATCACTTCCGATGGCCACCGCCACCAGAGTCGTTCCCATGCCGTGCAGCGCTGCCTCCTTTTCGGCGCGCGCATGCACCAGCTGGTTTGCCGTGGCAATCGCCTCTTCGAGGACCTTCCTGCGATTCTCCTGCGACTCCGCCACGCACAACTGGTTGATCAGCGTGTCCACAGCGATCCGACTGGCCACCTCGCCGGCGGCTGCGCCGCCCATGCCGTCGCAGAGGGCAAAGACCCCGGCTTCGACACAGCATCCGAAGGCATCTTCGTTCGTAGTGCGCACCTGACCCACATCTGTCCGGCCGGCGGCTTCAAGGTTAACCATTTTTCAATATCTCTAAAAACAATCTTAGGAGTCTGCTCAAAGATACACGTTCTACCGCACGCAGCGCCCGATTTCTTGGCTGGTACCTACCCTGACCTGTTCCTTGCCGTACCCGAAGTTTGCTGCTAGGTTGATGGGAAGAAAATGCTCTCCCGCATCCGTAAGTTTTTGCTCCCGTTGGGGATTACCATCCTCTCGCCCGCGCTTATCGCGCACGCTGCGGAATGCTCTATTGCAAGGCCCCACCCGCTTACCGAAGAGCAGCAGGCGATCATCGCCGGCAAGCTCCCCAGAGCCGAGGAGCTCTATCGACAGAAACTTGTCCAGCAGCCGAAAGACGCTGAGCTAATCGCCGGACTGGTTCGCACTCTTCTTGCCGAGCAGAAAGTCGACGAGGCGGAGTCGAACATAAGGGCGGCACTCGCCATTGCGCCGCAGTCGGTTGAGTTGCTGACAGCGCAGGCGGAGGTCCAGTATCGCCAGGGTCTTCCGTGGGACGAGGAGAAAACGCTGCAGGCTGCGCAGCAGGCTGATCCCTGCTATCCGCATGTGCACCTGGCCCTGGCTCGCTACTATCAGTTCAACTCCTACTACGCATCGTCGGTTCGCGAAATTAAAGTCGCGCATCAACTCGATCCCTATGATCCCGAAATTCGACGCGCATGGATACCGGCTATGCCCCTCCAGCAGCGCATCGACGAGCTGAAGGCATATCTCACGGCCAGCGACACCGACGTCGATTCCCTCCGCCGCGCTCAGTTCGAGCTGACTCGACTCGAGAACCGCTTGGACAACCGGAGCAGCGCGTGTCAACCGGCATCACCCGTTACCACTACCGAAATCCCCTTTACCCCCATCTTGATCGATGCCACCCGCATCCGCGGCTGGGGATTAGACGTCTATTTCAACGATCATAGGTCGCGTCTTCAGGTCGATACTGGCGCGAGCGGTCTCAATGTTAGTCGCCCTGTGGCCGAGCGCGCGGGATTGAAGCCCATCATGCGGTCCGAATTTAGTGGCGTAGGCGACAGGGGCGCGCAGAGCGGTTATCTCGCGTATGCCGACTCGATTAAGATCGGCGGACTTGAGTTCAGGAACTGCCTGGTCGAGGTAAGTGACCGCAGAAGCATCGTCGATACCGACGGACTGATCGGCACCGATGTTTTCGCCAGCTTCCTTGTCACCCTGGACTTCCCCTGGCATAAGCTGACCCTCGGGCCGCTCCCGCCTTATCCCGGCGCTGTCCCTGCTCCTGCCACCCTCAACACGGAGCAGGACAGTCCCACCGAAAGCAGCGAAGCTGCGCCCACGGGAGGGACAGCACAGGATACTAAGACCACTCCGACCACGCCGGTCTCCGTTGGCCCGCATGATCGCTACATCGCGCCCGAGATGAAGACCTGGACCAGCGTCTATCGTGTCGCTCACCAGATGATCGTCCCAGCTGCGCTCAACCAGAAGCGACTGCGGCTTTTTATCATCGATACAGGGGCCCAGAATACTTCGATTTCGCCAAGCGCGGCGCGCGAAGTCACCGGCGTTCATTCCGATCCTCACGCCATGGTGCACGGCGTCTCCGGATCTGTTGGGAGCGTCTATACCGGTGACAGAATCGTCTTTCGATTCGCGCACCTGCAGCAGGAGAGGGACAACGTGCTCTCCTTCGATACCTCCTCAATCAGCAAAAATACGGGAACGGAGATCTCAGGTTTCATCGGGTTCGATCTGCTCGGCCTGTTGGTGGTGCAAATCGACTACCGCGATGGTTTGATGAATTTCCAGTACGCGGCGGACCGGGGATATCAGCACATTCGTTAGTGCGCGAGAAACTGCAATAGGGTTGTGTCTGCTCCTTAACTGCCATATCAGTATGAATTGTCACGAAACCATTTCTGATTCAACTATCATCGGTGACACCGTGACGAGGTCACGCGCGAAGGGCCTTCGCGGAGTGCCTTAAACTCGATACCGCCTTGGCCTTCTACAAGAAGAGCATGGTGTTTATCAGGAGCTAAAAACCCAGGATAAGAACAGCTTTGAAGCCGATGCAAGAATGGAAGAGGCAGCCAAAGGCATTCAGAGCGTTTCGGTTTCCCGGACTTCTGAAACGCAGGATTGGTTTTCCGCCTCACAGATGACGGAATCTCAATCTCGTTCTTACTTGCCCTTGGCGAACTCCAGCCGCGCTTCGGCTTCGTGGATGATTTCGAGGGCTTCGGCGTATTTTTCGGCGTCGTCGCCGGCTTCATTCCACATCTGGTGGCCGTGGTCGAGCTTTGCCTGCACAACAGCGATGTCGATCTCTTCCTTCGGACGCGCGCTTTCGACGAGGACGGTCACGCGCTCGGGCAGCACTTCGACAAAGCCGCGGGCCACGCTGAAGCTCCGTTCTCCGGCTTCGCCGCCGTGCAGGCGCATAACGCCGGGTCCGATCACGGCAAGCAGCGGCGCGTGGCCATAGAGGACTTCGAAGTAGCCGGACCTCGACGGCACCTCGACCGCATCCACTAATTGATCGACGAGGATGCGATCGGGAACCACAAGCCTGACCTGCAAACGATTCGTATCAGCCATAGTTACCTTTACGCTGTCGCCTTCATCTTCTCAGCCGCTTCCAGCACTTCCTCGATGGTTCCCTTCATGTAGAAGGCCTGCTCGGGGATATCGTCGTGCTTGCCTTCGATCACTTCCTTGAAGCTGCGAACGGTGTCGGCAATCTTGCAGTAGCGGCCCGCCATGCCGGTGAACTGCTCGGCGACATGAAAGGGCTGCGAAAGGAACTTCTGCACCTTGCGCGCGCGATTGACCGTGGTCTTGTCTTCTTCGGAAAGCTCGTCGATGCCGAGAATAGCGATGATGTCCTGCAGGTCCTTGTAGCGCTGCAAAATGCGCTTCACGCCCTGGGCGACGTCGTAGTGCTCCTGTCCGACGATGCGGGGGGTGAGGATGCGCGAACTCGAAGCCAGCGGGTCGACCGCTGGATAAATGCCCAGCTCCGACAGGGGACGTGAAAGCACTGTGGTCGCGTCGAGGTGAGCGAAGGTGGTCGCTGGCGCGGGATCCGTCAAGTCGTCGGCCGGCACGTACACGGCCTGTACCGAGGTGACGGAGCCTTTCTTGGTCGAGGTGATGCGTTCCTGTAGCTCTCCCATTTCAGTCGCCAGATTCGGCTGGTAACCCACGGCCGAGGGCATGCGGCCCAGCAGCGTCGAAACCTCGGAGCCGGCCTGCGTGAATCGGAAGATATTGTCGATGAAGAGCAAAGTGTCGGCGCCTTCATTATCGCGGAAATACTCGGCGACAGTGAGGGCGCTAAGCGCCACGCGCAGACGCGCTCCGGGCGGTTCGGTCATCTGGCCGTAGATCAGCGCGGCCTTCGACTTGGTGTAGTCGTGGATGTCGATGACCTTGGCCTCCTGGAACTCGAGCCAAAGGTCGTTACCCTCGCGGGTGCGCTCGCCAACTCCGGCGAAGACGGAGAATCCGCCGTGCTGCGCGGCCACGTTGTTGATAAGTTCTTGGATAACGACAGTTTTGCCGACGCCGGCGCCACCGAAAAGGCCGGTCTTGCCGCCCTTAAGGAAGGGCTGGATGAGATCGATGACCTTCACGCCGGTCTCGAACATCTCCTCGTGGGTCGCCTGCTCGTCGAAGGCCGGAGCCTCGCGGTGAATCGGCATGCGTTTATCGGTCTTGATGGGGCCGAGCTCGTCGACCGGCTCGCCAATCACGTTGAGCACGCGGCCCAGGGTCTCGCGGCCCACAGGCACGGTGATCGGACCGCCGAGGTCGATGGCCTTCATGCCGCGCACCATGCCCTCGGTCGCCTCCATGGCTACGCAGCGCACGCGCCCTTCGCCCAGATGCTGCTGGACCTCAAGGATGACATTGACAGGTGTGGGAACGTTGAAGCCTTCGCTGACGACGCGCAGCGCCTGATAGATGAAGGGAATCCTGGCCTCGTCGAACTGCACGTCGACGGCCGGACCGGATATCTGAATCACTTTGCCGATGTTTTCTGCCATAACTTTCCTGTCTTCGAACTCCCGGACTGGTCTACAACCGCAGCCAGTCTCTGTTACAACGCGGCAGCGCCGCTCACGATCTCAATAATTTCCTTGGTGATGGCTGCCTGGCGCGCACGGTTCATGGCCAGGGTGTACTTGTCGATCATCTCCGAAGCATTGTTGGTCGCCGAATCCATCGCTGTCATGCGGGCAGCCTGCTCGGCGGCCACCGACTCCAGAAACGCGTGGTTCAACTGCGATGTAAGGTATCTAGGGAGGATCGCATCGAAGATTTCCTGCGGCGATTGCTCGTAGATGTAATCCACCTCTGCAGTGCCGAAGTTCTTTGCCTCGTCCTCATACTGCTGGATACAGGCTTCGAGCTCACCGGGCAAAATGCTCACGCCCGCCGTCATGGCCGCGCGAGCTGCCTCCACGCGCTCCTCGATGGACAAATCCTGCGCTGCGACGATCTCATGCTTGCCAAATTCAATGATGGGCAGAATGCGCTCGACCACGAGGCGTTGTGTGATCACCGATTTGAATTCGTTGTAGACGATATACGTCGCGTCGATCTCCTCATGCGTGTAGCGGGCGACGATCTCCTCTCCCAGGTCACTGACGCGGTCGAAGTCTACCTTATCGAGCAGGCCGGGGTGGTCGCCGATGACCTCGACGCGGCCTACGCGCTGCCGTTCTGGACGCGGAGTCTTCTCCTCGCCGTTCTGTTCGGCGAACTTTGCGACCGGATAACGCCGCCGGAAGAGATCGCGGCCCTTGCGGCCGATGGCCTCAACATCAATCTGTTTGTTGTGGTTCTGATCGATGAACTGCAGCGTCGCCTTGATGATGTTCGCATTGAAGGCTCCGGCAAAACCCTTGTCGCCGGAGACGACAATCACCAGCACGCGTTTTTCCTCTCGCGTCCTGAGCAGGGGATGACGCACGGCGCCCGTTTCGGGGTCGTATATCTCAATACGCCGCTTCAGTGATTCCAGCACGCTGGCCAGCATAGCCGCGTAGGGCCGCGAGTTGATCGCACGGTCCTGGGCGCGGCGCAGCTTCGCTGCCGCGATCATCTTCATGGCCCGGGTAATCTGGCGCGTGCTCTTGACGCTGCGAATGCGCCGTCGTAAATCGAGGATGCTCGCCATGTTTTAGCTCTGCTTCACCGCTACCTTTGCGTCCTGGTGCTCGGCCAGGAAGTTTGCCTTGTATTCCTTGAGCGCATCGCTGATGCGGCCCTTAAGCGCGTCGTCGAGCGCCTTCTTGGTTGCGATGTCGTTCAGCAGTGCCGTCTCACCGGAGTCGAGGTAGGAGTACAGCCCGTTTTCGAAGGCGCGAATGAAAGGAACCTTGACGTCGTCGAGGAAGCCCTGTGTTCCGGCGAAGAGAATAATCACCTGCTTCTCCGCGGTCAACGGCTGGAACTGCGGCTGCTTGAGCAACTCGGTCAGGCGCTGCCCGCGATTGAGCTGGTTCTGCGTGATCTTGTCGAGGTCACTGCCGAACTGAGAAAACGCCGCCAGTTCGCGATACTGCGCCAGGTCAAGCTTGAGCGTCGAGCCGACCTGTTTGATGGCTTTGATGGCGGCGGAGAATCCGACGCGCGAGACAGAGAGGCCGACGTTCACCGCGGGGCGTACGCCGGAATTGAAGAGGTCGGTTTCGAGGAAGATCTGGCCGTCAGTAATGGAGATGACGTTGGTCGGAATATAGGCCGAAACGTCGCCCGCCTGCGTCTCGATGATGGGCAGCGCGGTCAGCGATCCTCCACCCTTCTCGTTACTCAGCTTCGAGGCGCGCTCCAACAGACGCGAGTGAAGATAAAACACATCGCCCGGATATGCCTCGCGTCCCGGCGGACGGCGCAGCAAAAGCGAAATTTCGCGGTACGCGGTCGCATGCTTGGAGAGATCGTCGTAGATAAGCAGCGCGTGCTGGCCCTTGTCGCGGAAGTACTCGCCCATAGCGCAGGCCGCGTACGGCGCAAGATACAGCATGGGAGCCGGCTCCGATGCCGAAGCCGCGACCACGATGGTGTAGTCCATCGCGCCGTGTTCGGTCAGCGTCTGCACGACCTGTGCGATCGACGACCGCTTCTGCCCGATTGCGCAATAAACGCAGATCAGGTCTTTCCCCTTGCTGTTGATAATGGTGTCCAGGCCGATGGCGGTCTTGCCCGTCTGGCGGTCGCCGATAATCAGCTCGCGCTGGCCGCGGCCGATGGGGACCATCGAGTCGATAGCCTTCAGGCCGGTCATCATCGGCTCGCGTACCGGCTGCCGGTCAATCACGCCCGGGGCCAGACGCTCCACAGGCAGAGTCTGCGTGGTTGCGATCGGCCCCTTGTCGTCGATCGGGTGGCCCAGCGAATTTACTACCCGGCCAATCATTGCGTCGCCCACCGGCACACTCAGAATCTTGCCCGAGCGCTTGACTTGGTCACCCTCGCGAAGCTCGGTGTACTCACCCATCAGCACTGCGCCGACCTGGTCTTCTTCCAGGCTCATGGCCAATCCGGCGACGCCGTGCGGAAAGTCCAGCAACTCGCCCGCCATCACCTTGTCCAGGCCATGCAGGCGGGCAATGCCGTCACCCAGCGAGATGATTGTTCCTACTTCATCCACGCGGATCTTCGAGTCGTAGTTTGCGATCTGCTCCTTCAGGAGCTGCGT
Source organism: Silvibacterium sp. (assembly GCA_049588475.1). Taxonomy (GTDB): domain Bacteria; phylum Acidobacteriota; class Terriglobia; order Terriglobales; family Acidobacteriaceae; genus Silvibacterium. The sequence continues at coordinate 9,486 of JBAVYX010000438.1, forward strand.
AATTTCATCTGCCTTTATCTGAGCCATGCTTCACTTTTCCGACAGGGTCTTTTGATATCTGTTTGTTTGTTCCGGCGCCCAAGGCCTGTCAACGCTGGGGCCAGTTAACAGTGCCTAGCTGCCCGCCAATTGCTCTTCCAACCGGTCCAGCCGGCCGCGTACCGATCCGTCATACACGGTACTGCCTATGCGCACTATCACGCCACCTACGAGCGATGAATCCTCATGAAAGGTAGCGCTGATCTGGGTTTTCGTCAGTTCGGCGACCTGGGCCGCGACTGTTGCGCGCTCTGCGTCGTCCAGCTTACGCGCTGTAGTTACTTCCACTTCGGAAATACCCAGCCGACGGTTCATCTCCTGGCGAAACTCGGTGACCATTTCACCGAACGCATGAAGCCGGTCATGAGCGATCAGCACCGCGATAAAATTTCGCGTCTGCCGAGCCATTCCCAGTCGTACATTCAATTTGTCGAGGATCGTAGTCTTTTCCTCAACTGGAAATGAAGGATCGAGCAACACCTCGCGCAGTCCCGCGCTCTCATGCCAGGCTACGCCAAAATCGCCAAGCTGGTTCTCGACATCGATCGGATTGAGGTGCGCTTCGGCAATCACATCGGCCAGGGCGCGTGCGTATCGGGCTGCAAAGGCCGGCATTAGTTCCGCTCCCCTTTGAGATTCTCGCCGAAGTTGCGGATCAGCAACCGATCGCCCTCAGGACCCAGGCGAATCCCCTGCCGTGCGCGATCTACGGCCAGCTGCGCCGCGAACTTCTTCAGCTCCCGCTGTGCCGCCGCACCGGCCGCCTCAATCTCCTGGCCCGCCGAGGCCACAATACGCTGCCGTTCTGCTTCGAGTGATTCCTGAATGTGCTTTTCGTCGTTCAGACTGTCCTGCTCCGTCTGCCGGCGGATCGCCTCAATGTCGATGTCCAGCTTGGACAGCCGCTCCTCGACAACCGCCAGGCGCTCATTGGCTTCGGCGGCAGCCAGCCGCGCATCCAGCAATTGCTTTTGCAGGGTCTCTCCGCGCTTGCGAAATATCTTCGGAACGGTCCGGTACACAAACCAGAGAATGACGGCAATCAGCAGCAACCTATTTGTGTATTCAAAAACCGTGGCTGCTGCCTCCGTGCTCATGTGCAAACGACGCGCGATGCCCTCGACAGCCGGCGAGTGACGAAACGCCTCCATCTCAGAGGGGGTCTCTTCCGGGGGAACTGAAGCCGGAGCTGTCGCCGCATGCCCAGACTGCTCCTGCGCGCGAGCGCTCCCCGGCACCAACAGTAGCGTCAGCAAGGGAATGGCCAGCAGTAACATTGAAAAGCGCGTCTTTGAAGTGGTCTTCATCGAGCTTCCTCCGCATTCATTACGTCGAAGGGGAGAATGACCCTCAGAATCTGCCCCGCCAGTTGGTCCACCGAGGCCTCGATCTGACGCCGGGCAGCGGCTGCTTCCGCCTCTATCGCTACGCGAGCCGCGTCCACCCGCTCTTCCGCTGCGAGACGCGCACTGACCAGGGCGCTCTCCCGTTGCGCATTCAACTGCCTTACCCGTTCCTCGCGCCGGTGGAAGATTTCAGCACGGGCCGCGCGCAATCTCGCCTCATATTCCTGGCTCTTTGCATCGGCCGCGGCGATTGCGGCATGGGCCTTCTCTATCGCGCCCAGGGTTCGCTCGCGGCGTTCGGCCAGGGTGCGCATCAGCGGACGATACAGCACAAAACGGTAAGCCAGCACCAGGCCCACGAAAATGATGATTGTCGGCACAGAGCCGAGCACAAGTTCGTCAAGTTGACGCAGCAGTTCATCCATATGATTGAGCCGACGTTTGCAGTTGGAAGCTAGTGGAAAGGTAAGCGGAACTCTAGGTTGTAGCAGAGGTTAAAACGCGGTGTCAACGCACGACACACATGTCCGCGTGAAGCCCCTGAAATCGCTGGGCAAATATAACCTTGAAATATCTTGACTCGCCGTCACACCGGCGTACACTCAGAGTATCACCTATGACCCGGTTCAGGGTCCAATGAGCCGGATGTTTGGGACCTACCTCTGCTCCCCTACATCCGGCTCATTTCTGTTTTAGCCCGTCTCACAGTTTCGTTCGATACTGCCGGTAACGCCCGAGCAGAGAGGCCGGGCCGGTCACCGTCATGGCCACGGAATTTCCCACAAACTCCCGCTCTCGGATCAGTGCGCCCCCGCCCAGAGCGGCCAGCACATCGCCCTGCGACTGGGGAATCTCGAATCGCTGCTCCACAATCGGGTCTGCCACCAGGGCGGCATCGATATGGGTGAGCAAATTCTCCATGCCGCAGCCAAGTTTGGCCGAGACAGCTACCGCGCCGGTGGCCGCAAGCGCCTCCCTTTCATTCTTGGAGAGCAGGTCGATCTTGTTCAGCACTTCAATGCGGGGCTTGGACAGCACGTCCAGCTCGCCAAGTACTTTTTCTACCTCCGCCTTGTGCTCTTCCTGCTTGGGGCTCGAGCAGTCGCGTACGTGCAGCAGCACCTCGGCCTTCTGCACCTCTTCAAGCGTTGCGCGAAACGAACTTACCAGCGTATAGGGCAGGTTGCGGATGAACCCCACCGTGTCCGACAGCAGCACCTTACGGCGGCTGGGCAGCAGAATCGCCTTAAGTTTTGGATCGAGCGTGGCAAACATGTGCGCCGATTCAAGTACCCCGGCCTGGGTCATGGCGTTGAACAGGGTGCTCTTGCCCGCATTGGTGTAGCCCACCAGCGCCACCGCCGGCACAGGCACCGATTCTCGTCGCTGCCGCTGCTGCGTCCGAATGCGGCGCACGCCCTCGATCTCCTGCTTCAAATGCAGCAGCCTGCGCTGAATTCTGCGGCGGTCGGTCTCCAGCTGCGTCTCGCCCGGTCCGCGTGTACCGATGCCGCCGCCCAGTTGTGACATCGACACGCCCCGTCCTGTCAACCGCGGCAGCATGTATTCAAGCTGAGCCAGCTCCACCTGCAGCTGCCCTTCGCGCGTACGGGCGTGGCGGGCAAAAATATCCAGGATCAGCTGGGTGCGATCCACCACCCGGCAGGGCAGCGCGTTCTCAAGGTTGCGCAGCTGCGTCGGGGTCAGGTCGTGATCGAAAAGAATCACATCGGCGTTGGTGGAGGCGGCAACGCCCTGCAGCTCCTCAAGCTTGCCGCTGCCAATCAGCGTCGCCGGATCGGCCTTCGGTCTGCGCTGGATAATCTCCGCGGCAATCTCCGCCCCGGCCGAGGTCACCAGTTCGCGAAACTCCTGAAGTGAGGCGTCAAGGTCGAACGAGGCCCCGGACGAAGAACCAGACCCGGATGCAGAGCCTGACCCAGATGTGGACTCGGCCGTCTCGCCTGCTCCCGCACTGGCCATCGCTGCTTCCCGGGCCAGGACCGCCGAGCGCGTCAATACCGTACCGGACTGAGTCCGCCGCTGCGCGGTGAAGTTTACGGCGACCAGAAGAGCGCGTTCAGCGGACTGGTTGACGATGGTATTCAATGGGGTGGTAAAAGCCTGTCTTATTGCACGGACCACGGTGGGTATCCGCCCGTTAACGCTGGCCGCCGCTTCATTTCATCCTGATAAATAAGGCCGCTGGAGCCAGTATTCAATCACCGGCGAACCTTGCCTAGCCTTTCCGCTCAGGAATTCACGAGATCCTGTCCCGTCGCACCCGCCGAGGCAGATACAGACGCCGAAGCGCCAGAGCCAGCGGCCAGAGGGCGGTGTTCGCCGTGCAGGACCGACCGGCTGCTGACGACGGTTGAAATAGCATGCTTGAAGATCAATTGCTCCTGGCTGTTGTTCTCAAGCAGCACGGAGTATTTGTCGAAAGACCGGATCTTTCCGGTCAACTTGACTCCACTCACCAGGTAAATCGTGATAGGAGTCTTATCCTTGCGAACGGTATTCAGGAAGGTGTCCTGAATATTCTGCGCCGGCTTGTTGTCCATGTGCCGATCTCCTTCTGTATCTCGACTGTTGAGCCTTTGTGAGTAAAGCGAAAAGCAAATTCAGTACCGCTGCCTTGCCTAAGGCCACTCGACACTGCAATGTGGATACCATCACCATACGGGTTCAACATGCTCAAATCAACTGCTGGCGGCTTCTTTTTTGCGCCTCCTGATAAAGAGATGCGTTGACTCTTATACGCCGTTGCAGGCGAAATAGCCTCGGCTATTAGATGCAATTTGCCGGCATTTGCCTTTGACAACAATTTCAAGCCGATGCGCGCCGTGCACGATCCGTAGCCCTCCCGGTATTTGCGAGCGTTCTCTTCTTATCGCACAAGTGCAGCGCCGAAATGCGTGCTTTGTTTATTGGCTAATGCGTGAGTCTACCTTCCCGATGGCTTCATTGCGAAGCGACTCAGCGTGAAGAACAATCGGACGTCACCGATCGGAGGGATCGCGGTCGTTTCGCGGATCCCGACAAGTGTGGAGGTGTGGTACATCGGAGCCGATGGGTCTGTGCAGGGCCTTTATGGGTATCAGGGCGACCAATGGCAGAATTTTACGCTCGTAGAAGCAAGTAGCCCGCATAGCGCGTCGCAGATCCGAGGGATCGTTGCCGTCTCGCGGATCCCCACGAGTATGGAGGTGTGGTACGTCGGATCCGATGGATTGGGCTTCCAGCAGAACGCCGATTCGCCACAAGACAAGACTAGCGCCGTTCAGTTGGGTCCGACTTTCCGTGGAAGCGGGCCCGCAATGGCAGCCCACGTTCGTCATCCGCCCTCAGGTCACGATGAACCCGGGCAGTACCGTGACAGCACAGTCGGGATCCGAAAACCGCCTCGTACTGGGCGAGTTCCTAACGGATACAAATGGCGCCGTTTGGTCCACTTGGTGGACCATGGGGCACCGCGCATCGCCGCCACAAAAAAAATGTGACTCAATTTACCGGTATAGGCGATTGAACCCTTGCAGGGCGTGTCAACCCCTTTCGATCATGCGTTTGTCCGTAACCCATTCATTCCAAAGATCAGGTTCCAGCAAAATACCTGGCCTAACATTTCCCGCGACTAGCTATAATAGAAACAGAAGCAAAGTGGAAAGCCCATCCCTGCGAGGATGGGCTTTTCTTATCTAAAGCCTTTAGAATGAATCAGTATCAGGTTTAACTGTTGGAATCAATCAGTTTCAGGTTCTCCCTTTAGAATCAATCAGTTTCGAATCACCAAGAGGGAGGGGTACCCACCTAGCCGGACTTTTGCTTCTTCTTGTGCTTGCCTTCGGCCTTGTGCTTCTTCTTTTCCGGATTCGGGGAGATAGGCTTTGGAGCCTCCGCAACCGGAGGCAGGACACGCTTGACGATTACACCCTCCATCCGAAAGGTCTCTGTCTCGGTCTGCGCCGGACGCCGTGCGCCCGTCAGGGGGTCGATGGCCACGTCTTCGCTCGTTGCAACCTGGATGGAAAAGACCGGCTCCGACTGGCGATCGAAGACCTGATTGCCCACGGTCACCGGCAGATAACCCTCCAGGTTGCGTTGTCGATAGGCCGTCTCGTAGCGATGTTTTCGGTTATTCCAGGTAAAGACGCGCACCTGATCGAAGTCGTAGGGTAGACCCTCTTTCCAGGAGTTCATCAGGGCCACGTATTCCGGTGCCTTGCCGTTCGGGAAGCTTGAACCGGGGTCATCGACGGTGCGCAGGACGTAGGCCCCCACATATCTCTGTCCCTCCGCCAGCCCGGCGATCTCGGCGGGGATATCGATATCCATCATTCGCGACCAGACCCACCCCGCATGCCCCTGAGAGTCGCGCACCAGCCACCAGTCCTGGAGTATGGGAGCCGGGGCAGGCGTGGGGACAGTCGCCGGCACCGGGACTTTAGCGGTTTTTGCGGCGGAGTTCGCAGGGGGGGGCGGAGCGGGAACGGGCACCGCCTGAGGCGGCGTGGGCTTAGCCACGGATGCGCGTGCCAGCAGTTGTAGCTTGCTGTTTTCCGCCAGCAGGTAATAGTGGTCTGTCTGCCGGCCGGGGGCGTCGTGCAGATACGAGTCGTCGCGTAAAGTGGCCGTCGCAATCACCGGCTTCTGCGCCTGCTGGGCGGCCAGCGCGGAGAACTTGTCATAAATCTGCTGATCGATCACGGCATGTTCGTCGATCCAGCCGATTTCGCCCTTCTCGGTCTTGACTTTAACGAAGCGGCGCGCGCGTTCCATGACGAACAGGCGCTGCCCGTTCGATACTTCCGCAATCCGATTGGAAACAGCCGACAGGCGGTCGCGAAGAAAGGTGCCTTTCGCCGATACATATACGTATTCCTGTGGAGGTTTGGGTGCGAAGCGTCCACAACCTGCGAGTGCGACCAGGAGGAGCAACCAGGAGAAACGGGGGAATATATTCCGGAAAAAAAAAGACATGATACGTGCGCGAAGTTCGTAGAAAAGCCAAGCTGAGAGCGACCCTATGTTCACATTAGTCAGTTCGAGGATAGCATCGCGGGATTTGGCGCAGATTTTTATAAACGTTTTGGATCCGAGGAATCGATTCGGAAACTAGTTCGATTTTTCGGGAGGAGCGATTTGGAGAACATGTATTCCACTGAGTTCCGTAAACGGCATGTACAAGCTAATATGGTGACGCCTGACATTGCCGCTCCAGGTGCGGTCCATGGATGGTGCGGTCCAAGGCTCTAATTCAGTTCAACCGAAGGAGGTTTCATGACAACCGATGCTCTTGGCAGTCAGGTAAAGAAGGCGACAGGATGGGCCATGGTCTGGGCCGTCCTGCTGGCAGTAGCCGGAATCGTCGCACTGGTATTGCCCTTTGAGGTTGGAATCAGCATCGCGCTTATACTTGCATGCCTCATCATCATCGCTGGGATTTTCCATCTCATTTTCGCGGTTGTTGCCGGGAGTTTCGGCGGTTATTTGTGGCGAACCCTTATAGGGATCCTCTATATGGTGGGAGGCATTTTTCTGTTCAGGCGCCCCATAGTCGGCCTCGCGTCTTTCACCATCGTGCTGGGCGTGGTCTTCTTGGTCGAAGGATTTCTACAGATTGCCGCATTCTTTGCGATCCGATCGGTGCCGGGCTCAGGCTGGACGCTTTTCAATGGTCTTATTTCACTGCTTCTCGCGATCCTGATTCTGGCGCATTGGCCCTCAAGCGCCGTTTGGGCGCTTTCAACCATTGTGGGCGTGAACCTGCTAGTGAGCGGAATCAGCCGGTTCATGCATTTGCTGGCAGCCCGTCGAGTGGCAGCTGCCACGTAGCCGAAGCGCCTGAGGCCGATTCCACGAACGGGCCCCAAGGCCTTGCGATTGTCCTATCTGAAAATGCTTAATTCGCGGCGACAATAGCCAAGGGGTTTGTGGGGTCCGTGCCGGTGGTTGAAGTTTTGAAGGGATCGAGCGCTCCAGGGGTGGTGGTATCAATCTTGAAGACCTGTAAGTCAGGGGTACCGCCTGCGCAGACGACCGCGACGTAGGTGTGTGTATTTTCTTCGGCAAGGTCGATGGGATTGATTCCCGTCGCAAACGGAGACCCGCTGATTTGCGTTAAGGCACCTGACGACGACAAGAGGAACGCGCTGATGTTGTTAGACGCCCGATTTGTCACATAGAGATAGCTTCCGGTCGAATCGATGAGCACACCTGTCGGCCCGGTTCCGGTGGAATAAGGGGAACCCGTCAACTCTTTCAGCGCGCCGGTCGTTGCAATGGTGAGCACGCGAACGATACTCGTCCCCGTCTCGGCGACGAATAGATATGTACCGGTAGGATCAACCGTCAGTCCCTGAGCCGCATTGAGCGTCTGCTTCGGAGCGAGGACCTGATTGGTGTTCGTAAGCACGCCGGTGGTTGCGTTGAAGGTCAAAATGGCCACTCCCCCGGTGCCAAGCGATACATAAACAAGGCTATTGTTCGGTGCAATCGTCATATGGTTTGGACTGCCGGTACCGAGCGGGACGGTCCCCGCGGAGGTAAGCGTTCCAGTGCTGGTGTTGATGGCAAAAACATAGGCAGCTGGGGTTGGATCGACGACAATGAGCCACTGCCCAGTCGAGTCCACGCGCAGTGCGGTTGGACTGATACCGGAAACCACGGCGCTACCGTTATTCGCGATGGTGAGCGCTCCTCCGGTACCGATCGAGTAGGCAAAGATGCCCCCGGCCAAGCTGCTGACATAGAGAAAGCTGTTGGTTGGCGTAATAGCCAGAGCGCTTGGCGACACTCCAAGCGAGTAAGGCGAGTTCGCGAGAGTATTAATGCCGGTGCTGGCGATCGAAAAGCCTGCAATATTAGCGGTATTGTTGTTGCCCACATAAATATCAGCGTTGCTGCCGGTGCCGCCGCCCCCACCGCCCGAACTTGTTTCTGGCGGGAAAAACTGTCCGCAGCCGGACAGCGCCTGAGACAGTACCACGAAGATGGCTAGGGAAAGGATTCGCGAAGCGATTTTCCAGGTTTGCATGTATATTCTCAGTCTGACTTGCCTCTTTTGCTTGATGGACAGCACATGGTTCAGTCTCTTGATACTACCGGAGGGCGCGCAGATAATCGCCTTCTCCAATGAGACTCGCTGCTGGGTTGCGAATAGAAAGACGCAGTAGAGAGCAGTTTTGTTCAGGTAGATCGAAGAGCTCGCAAATGGTGGGGCTTCGACCGGGGCGGATTGCGCTTTCATGTTGCGTAAATCTTCGAGAGGAATGGGGTTGTAACATGTGAGTTGAAGTGAGAGGTGTATGGACGAAGGGCGTTGGGTTTTATTGATCGCGAGTGAGGTTGGTGGCACGGATTCCGTATCGGATCGGGCCATGGAGCGGTTGGTGGATGCGATCAGAAAAGAAGGCTATGAGGTGGTTCGGACAGCAACGCCGGAGGATGGCCTGTCGCTGGTGAAGTCGGACCCTTCGCATAGCGCGATTCTACTGGACTGGGACCTGCCGGACGAGCACCAGTTCGACGAAAGAGCAGCGCTCAAAATTATTCGCGCGGTTCGCCGCCGCAACAAGAAGGTCCCGATCTTTCTCATCGCCGATCGCACGCTCGTGAGTGAGCTTCCGCTGGAAGTGGTAAAGCAGGTGCACGAATACATTCACCTCTTTGGAGATACACCAGCGTTTATCGCCAACCGGGTGGATTTCGCAGTCGAGCGCTATAACGAGCAACTGTTGCCGCCCTATTTTCGCGAGTTGAAGAAGTACACGGACCAGGGCGCGTATTCGTGGGATGCTCCGGGTCATATGGGTGGGGTGGCCTATCTGAAGCACCCAGTGGGTATGGAGTTTCATCGCTTCTTCGGCGAGAACCTGCTGCGATCGGACCTGGGCATCTCGACGGCGCCGCTGGGCTCGTGGCTGGATCACATCGGGCCGGCGGGCGAATCGGAGCGCAATGCAGCACGGATTTTCGGGGCGGATTGGACCTTTTATGTGCTGGGTGGGTCATCGACTTCGAATCAGATTGTCGGGCATGGGGTGATCGGGCAGGACGACATTGTTCTGGTCGATGCGAACTGCCACAAGTCAATCTGCCATTCACTAACAGTAACGGGCGCGCGACCGGTGTATGCGACTCCGACGCGCAACGGCTATGGCATGATCGGGCTGGTTCCGATAAATCGCTTCAGTCCACAGGCGATTCGGCAGCTGATTGACGAGAGTCCACTGACAGTGGGCGCTGCGTCGAAAGAGCCGACGTGTGCGGTAGTGACCAACTCCACCTATGACGGGCTTTGTTATGACGTCAATCGCGTGGTGACGGAGCTGGCGCAGAGCGTGCCGCGGGTTCACTTCGACGAAGCGTGGTATGCGTACGCGAAGTTTCACCAGATCTATCGCGGACGCTTTGCCATGGATGTACCGGATGAGATGCCGAATCGTCCAACGCTGTTCGCGGTGCAATCGACGCACAAGATGCTGGCGGCATTCTCCATGGCGTCGATGGTGCACATCAAATTGAGCCCGAGAGCTCCACTGGAGTTCGATCAGTTCAACGAATCCTTCATGATGCATGGCACGACCTCTCCTTTTTATCCGTTGATTGCATCGCTGGATGTGGCGGCCGCGATGATGGAAGAGCCGGCCGGGCCGACGGTAATGAATGAGACGATTCAGGATGCGATCAGCTTTCGAAAGGCGATGTCGTCGGTTGCGCATCGGCTGAGGGCGGCTGAGGGCGGAGGCGGATGGTTCTTTCGTCTTTATCAGCCGGACCAGGTAACGGATCTTGAGGGACAAACGCATTTGTTCGAAGAAGCTTCGGACCAACTGTTAGGCACCCATTCAAACTGCTGGACGCTGAAGCCGGGTGAGGACTGGCATGGCTTTCAGGATGCGGATATCGCGGACGGGTATTGCATGCTCGATCCGACAAAGGTCACGATCCTGATGCCGGGCGTCAATGCTCAGGGTGTTGTGGGCGAGTGGGGTATTCCGGCGGCGATACTTACGGAGTTTTTAGACGGGCGCCGGGTGGAGATTGCGCGTACAGGCGACTACACAGTGCTGGTACTGTTCTCGGTCGGAACGAGTAAAGGAAAGTGGGGAAGCCTGCTCGAGAATCTCTTCGAGTTCAAGCGGCTTTACGACACAGAGGCTTCGCTTGAAGAAGCGCTGCCAGACCTGGTGGCGAAGTATCCCAACCGGTATCGCAATGTCTCTCTCAAAGAGCTGAGCGATGAGATGCACGCGGCCGTCGTAGAGCTGAATTTGACCGGTCTGGTGAGCGAGGCATGCGAGTTGGAGACGGAGCAGGTGCTGACTCCGGCACAAACGTATCAGAGACTGTTACGTAATGGCACGGAGAAGGTGAAATTTACCGAGATGGCCGGGCGCATCACGGGCGTGATGCTGGTTCCATATCCGCCGGGAATTCCGGTAAGCATGCCGGGAGAGCGGCTGGGCGCGAAGGACAGCGCCGTGATCCGGCTGATCCTGGCAATGGAAGAGTTCGGCAAGCGATTCCCCGGGTTCGAACGAGAGGTCCACGGAATTGAAGTGGATGCGCCGGGAGATTACTGGATGCGCGCGGTGATTGAGACACCCGGCGCGAAGCCAAACGGCAATGGCAAGCAACGGGCGCCCAAGTCGGGGCCTCCGGTGAAGCGGAAACGGAAGGCGGTGAAGCCGCCTGAGCCGCCGCCAGTGATATGAGTGTCCAGGAAAATAACTCATATCTAAATAAATCGGGAAAGGGTGGCATTTATTTATGACGAGGAAATGGTTGTTGTTACCGGCTGTAATCCTCGTTATAGGGGTCTGGCCGGCATTTGGTCAAACCTTCACGGATCCGGTCAACTATTGCCAGGCAGTGAGAACCATCGACAAACCCGACTCGCGATATACCGGCCCAAAGCTGCCGGTATGGATGGCGAAGAAGCTTAACCTGAAGCCGAGTCAGGGCAAGATGATGGAGTGGCGTTGCGCAAATGGCACCGTGCTCGCATGTGTCTATGGAGCGAACCTGCCGTGCGGGTCAAAGGCGAACACCAGCCAGATACCGACGCAGCCGATTGTCGACTATTGCCGGCAGAATCCGGATTCGCAGTTCGTACCGATGGTCGTGACCGGACACGAGACCACGGTGTCTTGGGCGTGCCATGGCCCACGCCCCATAGAAATTCGATCGGACGCCATCGACGCCCAAGGCTATGCGAAGGCTTACTGGCAGCCGGTGTCGCCATAACAGGGAAGAATCAAGTCCGAAAATTCGGTCTGGCTGCCAACCGAGGCCGAAGTCACTAGCGTCCTTACAGGACGGTTTTTGGACGTGTACCTCGCCAAAATACAATCCGGGAAAAATGGAAAACCCTCCGTGGTTGCGCGGCGGCCTTTTCAGCAAGGGTGACTGGGTCTATAAATCCATCGTCGTATCTTCGATGGCCAACCGTACATTCCCGTCGGAGCGGGCCAGGCGGCGCACTGCATCCGGCTTATCGACCCCGGCTTTGAGCATCACCAGCGCAACGGGCACGCTGCGTCCGGCAGACTTGATGACATCAACGGCCTCTTCGCGCGTAATGTGGCAGGCACGCATGAGAATGCCGATGCCGCGCTCGACCAGCTTGGAGTTCTGCATGTGGACGTTGACCATCAGGTTTTCGTACACGTAGCCGAGACGGGTCATGGCGCCTGTGGTGATCATGTTGGTGATCATCTTCTGCGCGGTAGCTGCTTTCATGCGCGTCGATCCGGAGATCACTTCCGGGCCAACGTCAGCGACGATCGCGACATCCGCTGCTGCCGCCAAAGGCGTGTCATGGTTGCAGGTGATACAGGCAGTTTTGGCTCCGCACGCACGCGCGTAGGCGATGGCGGCAACAACGTAGGGAGTGCGTCCGCTGGCGGAAAGGCCAATGATCATGTCTTTGCGTGTCGGGCGACGCCGGGCAATATCGCGCTGGCCCAGTTCTTCCGAGTCTTCGTTGACCTCAACTGGCGACGCGAGCGCCTTTGGGCCGCCGGCCATGATGTACTGAACCGTTTGCGGGGTGGTCGAAAAATACGGCGGACATTCGCAGGCGTCGAGGGAAGCGATGCGACCGCTCGATCCGGCTCCGATGTAAATCAGCCGTCCACCTTCGCGGAGACTCCGGGCAACGGAGTCGATGACCTGTGCGATTTCCGGGAGCGCTTTTTTTACCGCTGCGGCTACTTTCGCGTCTTCGTGGTTGATGATGCGGGCGATCTCGAGAGCGGACATGGTATCAAACCCCTGCGATGCGTCGTTGGGGCTTTCCGTCATCAGTTTGTGTAGGTTTGTTAAGGAATTGGTTGGTCTTTGATTTGAACTTTTGATGTCAGCCTGCGGGTGCGTCATTGTGGCCATAGTTTGTGATGTTCCCAAACGTGTGCTGCCTAATTCTAACGCCACCTTGCGCGTCTGGCATCTGAAACTCTCTTCCAATACAAGATGAGCCTGAAGGGGGGAATTGATTCCAATACAAGATGAGCCTGAAGGAGTAGGCATGCTGGAGATTGAACATCAGCGTGCATCAAGCAGAGAAGTTGAGTTTGGAAG
>JBAVYX010000439.1:0-6122 GCA_049588475.1 Silvibacterium sp.
CTTCCAAACTCAACTTCTCTGCTTGATGCACGCTGATGTTCAATCTCCAGCATGCCTACTCCTTCAGGCTCATCTTGTATTGGAATCAATTCCCCCCTTCAGGCTCATCTTGTATTGGAAGAGAGTGAGGCTTGACGCGAAGGCTTCGGTCGTGGTGAAATCGAGGTCCCCCCCAAATCTGGATATTTTTTGAGTACGGGAAGAACGGAGACTTTCTTGAATCCGATCCAGCACTTACAGTTTAGATTCATTACAGAGCCTGATTTCAGGAAACAGTTGATGGACGACCCGGAAACGGCTTTAAGGTCTGTTGGCATTGAGCCCTCCGAGGACATATTGAGCATACTTCAGGACCTGAAAGAGGATCTTGCTAAGCTAGCCGAGGAGTTGGGCGAAACGATCGATTCCGTTTAGTAGGTAACACGTGCCGATGTTCAGCCAGGAGGAAAGCAACGGCGATTCCCCCGCCGCGATCAGCTCTAAGCTGAGCGTTCCTCAGCTTGTTCGGTATAGCATCGACCGGCTCCGCGAAGAATTAAAGACTATGGAAACTGCTAGCGCGGTTTTCTGGGCGCGGGCCGAAGGGCTTGGGCAAGGAGATCCAGACTACCTTTTTCTTAATCCGTTTTCCACGCCTGCTTTTCTGTTCCCTCTGTGGGTCGAACGATCAATATCGCCGACGCAGGACATGGCTTTTCAATATGAACTCGCGTATGCAGCGACCGCTCTGTACTTCTACGTTCGTATTTTGGACGATGCCATGGACGGGCACGTTGAATCCGGCCCGCTGCTGCCGCTCTTGACATCCTTATACGCCCATTGCAACCGCGCACTGCAAAATTTGTTTCCTCACGGCGATCCGTTTTGGGCCTACTTCTACAGATTGATCGATCTTTCCACCGATGCAATGATAGTTGATTTCTCAGCCGCGAATCTCACATCGGAGGATTTTCTTCAACTGGCCGCACAGAAGAGTTATTGCGTGCTGATCCCCATGACCGCAGTCCTTTGCAAATATAAAAGGTACGACCAATTTGAGCGCTGGTCAGAACTGTGGCATGCATTCAGTGCGTGGAACCAGATGGGGGACGACGTGCGTGATTGGTACTCAGACAGGAAAAGTAACTTGTGCACGTACGTTCTATCGCAAGCGCAGCGTCTAAAGCGGAAAGACGAATCCGTGGAGCAATGGATGCTCCAAGACGGCTACCGGTGGAGTTTCGGCGTTTTGAATCAGTTTGCAAAACGAGCGCGCGAGCTTGCGGCTGAGCTCAATGTTCCGGAAATGGAAGAAGAGTTGGGGGCGCGATACGACCAATTGAGTCAGCATCTTGCGCACTTGTGTGAGACGCTCAGCCGGATCGACCACGGCATGGGACGGGTTTTGAATGGCCGTGCCGGATAGAGTCGGGCATTATGAAATCGTCGAGATGCTCGGCCGCGGAGGCATGGGCGCGGTTTATCGCGCCCGGGATTTAGCACTTGGCAGGCAGGTAGCTCTCAAGTTTCTTTCCTCTGACTTCCAAAAAGATAACGAAGCTGTTGATCGTTTTATTCAAGAGGCCAAGTCAGTCGCGCAACTGGATCACCCCAACATATGCACAATATATGAGATCGGGACGGAAGCGAACGGCATACCTTTTATCGCCATGGCTTGTTATGAGGGCGAAACTCTTCGCTCGAGAATGGACAGAGGCCTCATGCCGGCCGGGCAATCCGTCGAAATCGCGGTTCAAATGCTGCGCGGGCTCAGTAAAGCGCATGAGCGCGGAATAGTTCACCGCGACATCAAACCCAGCAACGTCATGATTACGCCCGATGGTTTGGCGAAAGTTCTCGATTTCGGCGTGGCGCAGCTCGTGGGCCGGGAAAATCGCGGAGCGACGCAGGTTGGGGGGACAATCCCATATATGTCACCGGAACAGGCTTCCGGCAGAATCGATGAGCGCTCCGATTTATGGTCGGTCGGGGTGGTTCTATACGAGATGTTGACTGGGCAGTTGCCGTTCGAGGGCACGACCCCCAATGAAACAATCGATAAGATTTTCCACCAGACTCCGCGCAATGTTTGCGAACTGCGGCCCGGAACTCCGTTTAGGGTAGCGCGCGCAGTAGATCGATCTTTGGCGAAGGACGCCCGCCTGCGTTATCAGACCGCGCATGCAATGATCGAGGACTTGCTTACACAAATTTCGGCGGAAACGGAAACGTTGCCCGGAAAGAGCGCTGCCGAGCGCAATCATTCAGAAAAACGAGAGCCATCCATTGCCGTTCTTCCTTTTACAAGCATGGGGGGCGGCGAGGAAGCCGGCTATTTCTGTGACGGACTTACCGAGGAAACCATACACGCACTCTCACGACTAAAAGGGCTGCGCGTTGTTTCGCGGACATCGGCCTTCGAGTTCAAAGGAAAAGCACAAGATATCCGGCTCATTGCCGACCGTTTGGGTGTTAATAGCATCCTGGAAGGAAGTGTCCGAGTTTATCAAAGTAAAATGCGCGTTTCGTTACTGCTCACAAACGCGCTTGACGGCTATAGCTTGTGGTCGAAACGTTTCGATCGCGAGCTTTCGGATTTCTTTCTGATTCAGGAGGAAATCGCGACATCGGTCGCTCAGTCTTTGTGCACAACCTTGACACAAGAAAACTTTTCACAGATGCGCAGCCGGCCCGAGGGCAACATGGAATCTTGGAAGTTATGTCTGAAGGCACGCTATCACTGGCACCAGAGGAAGCCCGAGTCGTTTGAAAAAGCACGTGCGCTCTACGAAGAGGCAATCAAACTGGATCCAGGATGCGGCGCTGCATTCACCGGACTCGCTGACTGCTACCGCGCACTCGCTTTCATTGGTGTTGTCGATCCGCGCCAGGTTTGGCCAATGGCGCTGAAATTCGCGGATAGAGCCATCGAGTTAGATCCTTCTCAGCCGCAGGCGCACATTGTCAAGGCTCGTTACATCCAGCACTTAGACCGCGATAGAGCTTCTGCCGAGACTCAATTCAAACACGCTATCACCCTGAATCCTGGCGATTCAGAAGTTCATCTCGCTTGGGCGATTTTTTTGGTACAGGGTGGCGAGTTCGGTCGCGCTCTTGAGGAGCTGCGGCTGGCGCAGGATCTCGATCCTTTGAATCTAGAGATCGCAGTCGGCGTAGCTTTGGTTCAATGTTAT
Organism: Silvibacterium sp.; assembly: GCA_049588475.1. Lineage (GTDB taxonomy): Bacteria > Acidobacteriota > Terriglobia > Terriglobales > Acidobacteriaceae > Silvibacterium. The sequence continues at coordinate 3,174 of JBAVYX010000439.1, forward strand.
CGGGGCGAGTACGAGGAAGCGCTTAAGGAGTGCCTTCAGACCCGGGAGTTGAATCCGAATTACGCCGAGGCGTTCGGGTGCATGGCGTGGATCGCGGAGGCGCAGGGCCGTTTGGAAGAAGCCGAATCTTGGCTCGTTCGGTTAGTAGCGGAAGCAGGTCGTGCACCGCTCTCGCTCGCCATGCTGGCACGCCACCATGCGTTATACGGCGAAGCTGGGAAGGCTCGAGAGATACTTTCTTCACTCGAAGAACTATCCTCCACCAGGTATGTGTCTCCCATCACCTTTGTCTTTATTTTTGCCGCTCTGGGCGAGCATGAGAAGGCGCTGAATTACCTGGAGCGCGCCTACGAAGTGCACGATACCTGGCTGTCGTATGTGAGTGTATACCCGGCTTTTCAGCCCTTGCGACAATATGAAAAGTTTAACAAGATCCTCCATCGGCTGGGGATGGCGGCTGAACCAGAGAATGGCGCGCACAGCAACCGACCTGAGTGAGGATTGTGCGTCATGCAGGGTACCATCGCTCCGGGTGAATAGCGGCCGGGAGTTCTTTGAATCCGCGAACACGCGGCACCTCGTGGAAGTTTCGGGGGAGCCGGGGTCGAAAACTCCGGAATGCCGACCATCCGTCCAGCGATCCAAGATCGACCAAGAAACTCTGAGATGATAAGTCCTAGTGCTGTATCTGGAGCGCCCTGCACACAGACCCACGCACCCTTCGCGCATTAACCACCCTCCACGAGTGGGTGCCGGTCACATACATGCTCCTGTCGCAATGCTTTGAGGTCTGCGTCTGAGTCTGATCCGGGCAGTGTGGTCCCAATGGTCAGCCAGCATCGGAAACAAATCAAATCGAACGTTCCGTTCCGATTCCATCGCAAAAGGAAGTCGCCATCTGGGTTAGTGGAAGCAGGAGTCACTTTGATTACCGTATATGAAACCGGGACGGATACAAATAACACACTGAGGTGACGTGCTTTACGAAATCGTAATGTGTCCGCAAGGTTCGCATGGTTGGGGTCCGCGCCGTGGTCGTCTACAATGGGAAACCGGAAGTCAGCCCGACCCCGGTCTTCACGTAGCTGCTCGGTTAGTTGCGATCCTCGCCGAAATCTCAAGCGCCGGAATCCTTGATCGAACCCACCCTCCACCCGAGCGCATTCGATACGGTTTTAATCGAGCCGGACGCCCTCGCTCGGCTCGCGTCAATGGGAACGATGCGCTCCTCGAACGTCCACTGCCGCATTCCGAAAACAGCGTCCCCGCCGCCGTCCGGTTATAGAACTCACATTCAAGATTGACGTTGTTGAGACAATCCAACGATGCTTCCCCAGGTGTTTGCCGTTCAGTTAAATGACGACAACACCTCACCGCCGTTGCGTTCGCATCATTCCGCAGATTGACGGCTCATTCCAAATCTTCCTGTTCAAACGTTGGGTTCAGGTGGATGTCAATCTGGCGCAACGGAGTGATCGCAACGAATTTGTGTTTCTCACCGGCGCGAACAACCAAAATGTCTCCCGCACCAGCATCGAGTTCCCGTCCGTCTACGGTCCAGTGCGAGTACCCTTCAATAACATAAACAACCTCATCGTAGCGATGACGGTGGAGCACCGGACCACGTCCTATCTCCGCAATCACCACGAACATCGAAATGCCGAGGCCGCTTCTCGCACCGACAAATTCATAAGACGAACCCGCAAACGGGAGGTCAGACTGATGGATCGCTTCCATGTCGATTGGACAGACTGGACGGGCGAACGGATGCAAGAATCGGATCGTCCGATCGTACTAGATGCAAGATCGCCATGTCGCCCATCGCGCTCAAAGGAGGCCTTGGAGAGATGAAGGCTCAGGGGGAACAATGGATACCCGTGCTCTGAAGAGTTTCATAGACGGACGCGGAGCAACAGTACACTCTGATCATCTTGTTGCGGCCCGTGCAACCTTACGTCTCGCATGACCAATTCCCAAATCTGCGACAGCGGTTGAACTGCATATTGGCAAAGCAATCGCTCCAGTCGTGCCAGACCAAACTCCTCCTCTTGCTCGTTGACAACTTCCGTAATGCCATCCGTGAACAGCAAGAACAGGTCACCCGGAGAATAACTGACGCGCTGGCTTGTATAAGATCCACCCGGAATCAGTCCCAGTGGGAACTGTTCCATGGAGAGCCGAGTCGTGTCGCCGTGTTGATGACGATAATGCAAGATAGGAAGATGCCCTGCCAAGGTGTACTCGGCGTCAGACGAACTGTTGAAGTAGAGCAAGGCGAGGGTGGCATACATGTCCGCTGTTTTGACGGCAGGCAGCACGCAGTCCACGCTTTCAAGCAAAGCGGACGGTTGTTGACGGAACCGGCAGGACACACGAAGAACACCCTTTAGCGTCCCCATGAGGTGGCCAGCAGCAAGTCCGTGTCCTGAAATATCGGCGACATAGGCGATCACACTTCCATCGTCGTTCTCGATGAAGTCGATCAAATCTCCTCCCATCTCCGTACTGGGGATTGATTTGCCGTACACCTCAAATCTTGAGGTCGGGAAACAAATATCTGGCACCAATGTGGCTTGAATGCCGTGAGCTACGGACAGTTCTGTCTGCATTCGCACATTGGCCAACCCCTCGTTGGTCGCGAAGTACATGAGCAAGCGAAAGCCGAGACCTCCAGCGATCAAGATGCCGATTGCATCAAACAGAACCCGCGATTTCAGTGATTGCGGAATTGGCCATGACGCTTCCAGAGGAAAGAACCGGTAGGTCAGCAAGCCCGATCCGGTCCAGCCGAGACCCGACATCCCGCCTGCGAGCCACTTTGCAAGGATGCCGACAATCAAGAGCAGGAGGATGTGAAAGACGGGGCGAACTCCTTTGATCGAGCAAACGAGAAAGCCCACGGCCAACGCACCAACGAAAACCGGCCAGAACAAACCTCGACCCAGTGGC
>JBAVYX010000440.1:0-23001 GCA_049588475.1 Silvibacterium sp.
CCGCTCCAGGGCTTGTCTCTCTTCCGGGTTCAGGGCAACCGCGGCGGCAATACGCATACCATGTCGTCCTCCATAGTATGGACGCGCTGCGGATATAATGGTCACTACTTACGACGCACTACACTAGTAGACTAGATAGGCTTCGATATGAACTGAAGATAACCTGATGCAATCCAAAAGCCTCGTGAGCTGAGTCTCGGGTGTGTTGTATAAGACGACGGAAGCGGTTATCTCGCTCATAAAGTGGCGGAGTAATACCTCTCGAATGCGGTTCTCTGCACCTTGATCACGAAGTTCGATTTTGCGTCAGGGCTGTGCTTTTCTCCGCGTTGTAATATGGTCGCTGTCGACCGATTCCAGCTTGCAATTAAGAAAGCCGCTTTGGCGTATTATAATAGTCGAGCATGCAGTCACAGCATCCAACCCTCTCTTCTATGGCCCCCGTAGCCATTCTTGGTGGTGCTGGGTTTATTGGTTCGAAGCTTGCGGCCTTGCTCACGGTGCAGAAGGTTCCAGTCCGAATTGGAGATCTTCGCAAGAGTGAAGCGTTCCCCCGACAGTGGTTCGAGTGCGATGTGCGCCGGGTCGAATCGCTCCGTAAGATACTTGAGGGGGTTCATGCCATTGTGAATCTCGCAGCAGAACACCGGGATGACGTGCGGCCCCTCTCTCGTTATCACGAGACTAACGTGGGGGGCGCGATTCATGTGTGCAACGCGGCGCGTGAGGCCGGAATTCAGAAGATCATCTTTACGAGCAGCGTCGCGGTCTATGGTTTCCAACCTTTCCCGGCGGATGAGAATTGTCCCCTTGCTCCGTTCAACGAATATGGAAAGACAAAATCGGAGGCCGAAAAAGTTTACCGTGCCTGGGCAGAGGAAGACCCTGGGCGTACCCTGGTGATTGTCCGACCGACCGTAGTTTTTGGTGAAAGAAACCGGGGGAATGTCTATAGCCTATTGCGCCAGATTTCTTCGGGGAAGTTCTTGATGGTGGGATCTGGGACGAACCGGAAATCGATGGCGTATGTCGGGAATGTGACAGCGTTTCTCGCCCACTGCCTCTCGTTTGGTTTCGGCCTCCACGTCTTCAACTATGTGGATGGGCCGGATATGAGCACGAAGGAGCTTGTTTCGCATATTCAAGGATGTTTGGGGCGTTCCGGAAAGACTTTGCAAATTCCTAAGGCAGCTGCTCTTGCCGCTGGCCACCTGTTGGACGTGGTGGCCCGCGCGACCAACCGAACGTTTCCGATCAGTGCGATTCGTGTCCGTAAGTTTTGTGAGAGTACTCAGTTTAAAGCAGACCACGTTGCTCAGACGGGTTTTGGGCCGCCGTATTCACTCAAAGAGGGCTTGGCTCGTACGATTCACTCCGAGTTCCTTGCAGATGAGCCCTCACGTGAGGACCAAACCCTTCCACCTGGTTAACCCGCGCCGTGAATCCTGGAAATTGGCTACCTAATTCTGCAAGCATCGCTTTCGAAGCTCAGTCTTGGTGCCCTCTCTGGTTGCCGTAAGAGGAAGAGAGGTGCAGGTTGCAAGGGGCGCGCCAGAGTGAGTGCGTCCAAGCTCTCGGAGTTCCCGCGAGAGAGGTAAGCGTCTGGTTCTCGCGTATAGATAGGCCGTTTTATGTGGCCGACGATGGTTTCGTGAACGAGACGATCAAGGTTGGTACGTTGGTACCAGTAGTTCAGCGAAGCGGATTCATCGCAGTCACATCAACCGCCATTTTGCTGAGGGCGCGACTTGACCGAACTGGTCGAATTTTCGACTCCGGTAAAGGTCCTTCAGGGGCGTGTGAATTGCTTTGATTTCACCGGCGGTGGTAAAAGGCGCCGCGAAGAGCATAAAGTTTTTGCCTTGCTTCAGGATCGTTGCTCATGCGCTCGAAGCGAGCTCGGAATAACGCCAAGAAGACTCCGACCAAGAATCCGACTCCTGTTGATCCGAGGACAATGAGAGCGCGCTTCGGGGATGAGCGCTTGTCGGGAGGAATGGCTTTGTCGACGACCTGAATTATGGCTCCCTGTTTGGCTTCGTCGAGCTTTGCGATCTCAAATTGCTTCGCCAGAATATCGAAAATCGTCTCGTAATACTTCACGTCGCGTAATTTGCGGACGTATTCCAGCGCAGCTTGCGGTACCTGCCCTTTCGGAACCATGAGTCCTGCGTCGATATTCGCTGACCCTCCCAGTTTTGCCAACTGCTCTCGCAGCCCCTCCAACTCTTGTTGGGCCTGAATCAATTGAGCGTTCTCGCTAGTTGCGAAAGTATGTAACGATTCAATCTGCACTTCTTTCGCAGCGATTTGGGCACGCAGTGAGGCGGCTGATTCGATCAGGGCGCGCGATTGGCTGCTGAGCTCAATTAATCCCGTTCGCAGCTCGGTCGATTTCAGAGCTTCTTCGGCGGTAGCCAAGTTGTCCTTTGCCTGTTCAAGCTGCTGCTCGAAGAAGAGCCTGCGTTGGGACGCCTCGGTAATTGCAAGGTGGGCCGATAGAGTTCTGAATTGGTCCACATAGCCGTTAGCCAACTCTGCTGCTCGATTTGGATCCGAGTCTTCAATCGAGATCCGAATCAGACCATCTTTGGCGCTCCCGTCGACGGTTGTGTGATTCTCAAACGACTTTCGGGCATCGGAGGCATACCGCTTCCGATACTCATCCATGAGACCAAATTTCAGCACCATCGCATCTTCTACGGTACGGCTTCTGAGCATGGCCACGTACATGTCATTCGGATTTTTAAGCCCAAAGCTCCCGCCAGATAGTGCCGCCAAACCACCCAAGTTTCCAAGTGACGATGTAAGTGCCGATGCGACGGAGGGGGCTTGTTGAGGAGGAAGCAGAGTCACAGTCGCGGTGTATCGTTTGGGCAAGATCAGCGAGACCGCGATTGCCAGAATGGCAAAGGCGGCAGTAATCGAGATGATGACGCGTTTCCGTTCGGCGAGAACGATCAACAGATCAATGATCGAGATTTCGTTGTTCTCCATGGGATGCTGTCCGGTGTTCGCCTGCATGGAGGAGTGATTTGCACGCTCTTTATTGTCGTGAAGTGAAAGATCTGCAGGCATTTGCTCCTACCGGAATGAAGAAATGAGGTCTCTTACTTCCATTCTATAGGCACCCACGTCTTCCGTGATGGAGCATGCCCCAAAAGGCCAAAGACCAGCGAAAGGGCTACCTGTGCTGAACTTCTACTTATCGAATGCAACTCTACAATTTGCTCAAAGTGGGCCTACATCTCTCGCAGAAATAAAGTGGGTCGCGGACTTTTATCTGCCCACTGGTTATGATCAGAAGAGAATCGGTCGCATCGGGGCGAAGTCGCAAAGAGATCAGCTTGGCAAGATGAAGACGTCACTACTCGACGCCGAAATCAGCAAGTTAGCCACCATCGAACTCCCGGTGAAACTGGAACGGTATTGTTCGTACCGCCCACAATTGTGGACGCCGCTGACGCTGACCGCCGCGATATTTATCATCGACAAACACAGCAAACGCGACACGCATTTACTCATCTTCCCGTTACCCTTTCATTTCCGATGTTCTTTTTGATCCTCAGTTCCCGACTTATCGACAGGTGCGCTGCCGGCCCCCCAAAAGACATACCAATTCACCCATTTGATTCAAATCTCGACACAGTGTGTATATATCCGCAGCGTATCTGTCGCACACTTCTCCCAGTTGTACGCACCTGCAACGACTCGGGCACGAGCAGTTTTCTGCAGACGCCGGGTCTCATCAAGGCAACTTGATTCGAGTCGATCGACGAAATCTGCGTGGTTATCCGGATCAAAATAAAAGGCTGCATCTTTGCATATCTCCGGCAAAGCGGAGCTGGCCGCTAGAAGTATAGGGCACCCCGCCAACATTGCCTCAAGTGGAGGAAATCCAAACCCCTCGTACAGGGAAGGATAGACAAACAGGTGCGCTTCCCGATAGGCCCTAGCGAGGAATTCATCCGATACTACGGATACGAATCGAACAACGGACTGCAACGAGAGATCTGCAATCAGGGCTCGCTCCGACGCGGTAGGAACTGTCCCACCGAGAACCAGGATTCCAAACTCCCGTTTGAGGGGTGAGGCCGCAAATGCTCTCAGAAACCCGTCGAAGTTTTTGTACGCCGCGCGGGAACCCACATAAAGGAGAAATGGGCAATCGGAAAGCCTCTGCGTGGAGAAAGACGGAGGAGGCAAGCTCGCAATGCCGTGGTACACGACAAACGATTTCTCTTCCGGCACATCATAGAATTCATGCAGATCGGAGCGCGTTGCTTCGGATGGGCATATGATGGCATCGGCTCGAGCAAATAGGCGCGTTCTCATTTGTCGGATGGAAATAGCATTGCGAAACAGCTCCGGATACCGCTCATAAGCGCAATCGTGGTGGGTCACAACCATTCGTTGGTGCCTGACGAGTGGAGCGTAGCGATACAGTGTCGGATGATACACGTCGAAGCTGCCACAAAAAGGCAAAATCAAATTCGACAGAGCCTCGTTAATTACAAACCTTTCCCTACCAGGAGGTGGGGTGAACTGACCTCGAAATTCCCACCGGCGGACCTGAGGCAGATCAGAGAATTGGAATGAGTTGCGAGTGACTCCAGCGAAGATTTGAATCGAACAGGAATCGATCTCGGACAGATGACGGATAAGTTCGAAATAATAGCGAGATATTCCGCCTCTGTCCTGCAAAGAGAAGACTTGGTGATCATAGAAAATTCGCATGGGTATTCAGCACGGCCAAGGAAGCACACAGACACCTATGTGCGAGGGAGCTGCAACGTTGCCCCGTACGCCATCGACTCGACATTGCGTCAGGGGCCTACTATGAGGAACTTGCCACTCGCAATCTGGTGGAGGAGTATTTCCTCGATTTCCCTCTGCGAAGACCACCATTGGGAATGCTATCATCAGGGACCGAGATGAATGCTCCTCTGCCCATTCCCGATATATGCCTTCTGCCTCCAATTTGGTCTATCTGGTCAGACCGTATGGATTGAAGGAAGCGAAGGGGCCCATCTCGTCTACAGGACGAGGCTGAAAACCTAATAGACAGCAACCCTGCTTGTAAAACCATTTTGGATACGCGAGTTCCCTTCGCTACGAATTCATCAGCCAACTTGCTCATAATTACACCACTAGGAAGTAAGATCCCGCCAAAAATATGTACTCAAGCGCCGCTAATCCCGGTTGTCTAGGGCTGCCGCAGAGCCGTACACTCTGAACTCGAGTACGCGGGCTCATGTCTATTCTATTGGAAACCTTGAGGAGTGATGGCGCCTTGAACCTTGAATGTCCTCTTTCCCTTGAGTATGCTCGTGAAGAGAACAGACACGACAACTGATTCGATTCGCAAGCATAAAGTGGCAAAAGTCGCTCGCGAGGCCTACGGGATCTACTCATGCAATGGGATCCTCTTCATTCACGAGTCCCCACTGCGTGCCGAGACCTTCGTGACGCGCAAGAACACACGCGCTCTTGCGCGCATCAAGCTTGGTCTGCAAGACAAGTTGTATCTCGGGAACCTCGGCTATCTCCGCGATTGGAGCCACGCACGCTACATGTCGAGATGCAGCGGCGCATGCTCCAGCAGGACAAACCCGAGGACTTCGTGATCGCCACCGGTATTCAGCATAGTGTGCGAGACTTCGTGACTCTGGCTGCAGAGGTCATCCGGTATCAAACTCCGCTGGAAAGTCCAGGGCGTGGATGAAGTTGCCGTGGATCAAGACGGCTCCAACGTTGTCGCCGTCGATCCACTCTATTTCCGCCCTACTGAAGTGGACACTCTTCTCGGCGATCCGCATTATACCCACGAGTGTCTCACATGAAAACCCACCGTGACCTTTGAGCAACTCGTAAAGGGAGATGGTCGAAGCAGACCTGGTCCTGGCAGAAAGAGACAAGTTGGTTAAGAAGCACGGATTCGACGTCTATGAGTACCACGAGTAGCGCTCGATTGGCTGGTTCCCGGGTCTACGTTGCCGGACATCGGAGACTTGCTGGCTCAGCGATTCTCAAAAGGCTCGAGCAAGAGCGCTGCGCCGCAATCCTTACACGCACCCACGCCGAGCGCCGAGCTGGACCTTACCGATCATGAAGAAGTTCTTCGTTTCTTTGCCGATCAGGAGCCGGAGTACGTCTTTCTCGCCGCGACCAAGGTTGGCGGAATCCTTGCCAACAAGTGGTACCCTGCGGAATTCATCGCCGACAATCTCGCCATTCAAACCAATGTCATTCAGGCGGCGTACACGTCCAGCGTCAAGCGCCTGCTCTTCCTCGGTTCAAGCTGCATCTATCCCGCGATTGTCCGCAACCGATTCGCGGGGAGTACATGCTTACAGGGCCATTTGAGGCGACGAACCGCCCATATGCAGTCGCCAAGATTGCCGGTATCGAAATGTGTTGGGCCTTCAATCGGCAGTACAAGACCCACGTCGATGCCGTTCTGCGCAGATCGTGAATGGTGATTGGGTCCATCTTGAACGTCACCCCTCCAGTGCCTTATTCAGCGCGTTCTTGGCGAATGGCAGTGTGAGTGCTACCCCCGGCCCGTAGAACCAACTCAGAGCCTCATGCGAGTACTTCAATTCGCGAAACATCTCGACAATCTGCGTGGACAAATACACAGCGTGTTCGCGCTCTTCGCCCCCTTCATGTGTTCCTTGGGTATTGTTCACTCTCCTGAGTCACAATCGAGCTCTTCCCAGCCTGCCAGTAGCAGCGAGGACTTCTTCAGTAGAGTCACGAGGAGGATATGCAGGGCCAGTTTGAATTGTCTGCGGATATTGAAGCGTTCCGACATTCTATGAGACAGCCTAAGATGGAGGGTCATTTTCCGATGCAGAAGGTCGAAAAAATCCGGTTCAATATATCGTCGGCGGTTGTTTCACCGGTCAGGCTGTCTAATTGTCGCAGTGATGAGTACAAATCGAGCAGCAACATTTCGTGTGGGATCTTCTCGCTGATCGCCTGCGTTGCTGCTGTCAGCGAGATTAGTGCCGCGGTGACTGCTTCGTGATGCCGCAGATTTGTCAGCATACCGTTCTCGCTTTCGGATGTCGGGTTGCGCACCATTTCGAGTAGCGCGCCGCGTAACTCCACGATGCCCTGACCGGTGACGGCAGACGTCACGACGGCGGACAGAGACAAGTTTTTCCCGGCCTCGTCCACCAAATTCAACTCGCTCAGGTCTGAATGATTCAAGGCGAGGTCACTCTTGTTGCGGGCGATTAATGCACGCCGGCCTGTGAGGGATTGAATTAGGTCCACTTCATCCTCGCGTATTGGAATCCCAGCTTCCAGGACTACGACGATAATGTCTGCGTCGGCCAATGCTTCGCGCGATTTCTCGATGCCGATCGATTCTGCTTCGTCCTTTGCTTCGCGCAATCCCGCCGTGTCTACCAACTCGAGCGGAATGCCTCCCAACGACACACGCTCCGTTACCAAGTCGCGTGTTGTACCCGGCATGGCGGTCACGATGGCGCGCTCTCGTTCGACGAGGCAATTGAACAACGACGATTTGCCCACGTTTGGACGGCCGACAATGGCCAACGTCAATCCTGAATGCACCATGCGTCCGTGTTCGAAGGAGCGGGCGAGCTTTTCCAGCTGTCCATAGATTGTATCGATGCGAGTTACGATTTCGGTGTCTGGGGTGACGTCGATATCATCCTCGGCAAAATCGATACCTGCTTCGAGCACTGCAATCAACTCCACCAATGCCTGCTTCGGCGGCTGAATACGACGCGACAGCGCGCCCCCCATTTGCTCCGCAGCAACACGCGCCTGGTAGAGCGTTTGCGATTCGATCAGATCGCGCACCGCCTCGGCCTGTGTGAGATCGATTCGTCCGGAAAGGAACGCTCGCTCGGTAAATTCGCCCGGACGGGCCAAACGCGCCCCGCGCTGCAGAGCCAGCCGGGTCAGCAACTCAAGAACAACTGGTGAACCGTGGGCGGCAACCTCCACCAGGTCCTCGCCGGTGTATGAGTTCGGCCTGCCGAAAAATGTGGCTATGGCCTCATCCAATTTGGCTTGTGTTTCAGGATCGAGAATCTCGGCGAAGAGAGCGCGTGCATGGGTGAGGGGACTGCGCAGCTTGAGCAACCCGCTCGCGATGTCGAGTGCGTGCGGGCCAGAGAGGCGCACAATGCCAATGCCTCCGCGGCCCGGCGGAGTGGAGATGGCTACAATCGTCTCGTTGGCAACCGATTCTTGCTCGGCGACTTGTGGATGGGGCTGCATTTTCGGGGTTTCGGCGATCAGCGCCGGCCGACTCGGATTTATTTCACGGAGTCAGCGGCGTCCGCGGCCGCCGGCAAAAGGCCGTCCTGTTGGAGCCGCAATCTTGGCGGTATCGTAGCCCTTGGGGTGGGCCACTACGAAGCGATGCAGGCCTTCGCCGGTCGAAGAGGTTGCGAGATCGTCGTAGTCGCGAAACGCCAGGTGCAGCATGCGCCTCTCACGCGAACTCATAGGCGCGAAACTGAAGGGCTGTCCCGTTCGCCGGACTTTTTCCGCGGCAGTTTCGGCGGCCAGTTTCAACTCCCGCGCCCGAAGAGCTTTGAAGTTATTCGCGTCGAAGGAAATCTTGTCATGCTCCTCGTTTTCGAGGCGAATCATCTTCGCCGCAACGTGCTCGAGTGCCCGCAACAATTCACCACCGCGCTGGGTCAGTAATCCCGCATCGGGCCCAGCCAATTCCACGTAGATTTCACGTGCTTCCAGCCCGTCCGGATCGGCGGCGCCTTGGCCTGCAGTAATCCTGTACTTGAGGCGAAGGCCACCGGTCGTTGTAAGAATCTTAAGAAGGTCGGCTATCCGTTGTGCTGCGGCTGAATAATCCTCAATCGGCATCGGTATTTAGTATCTCATTCCAGAACTTATTAGTCAGCGGCGACAGCACAGAGCGGGAAGGCGCCGGTTACCTGATAACAGCTTTCTATCTTCGCGCGTTGATCACTTTGCCTGTGCGCTTCGCTGCGCGCTTGGCGGCAATCTCGCGCATCTCGCGCCCCATCTCACTGCGGTTAATTGCCAGCTGGGTTGCCACACCGATGAAGTTGCCGCACGCCCAGTAAAGAGATAATCCCGACCCATAATTCCACATCATGAAGCCGAAGACTGCTGGCATAGTGAAGGCCATCATCTTCTGCTGGGCAGGGTCCATGCCGGGTGAGGGCGTCAAGAACTGCGTCAAAAACATCGATATGACCACGAAGATAGGCAGAATATGCCACGGATCGGGAGCGGAGAGATCCGGCAGCCACAGCCAATGCGCCTGTCGCAACTCAATTACGTTGCTCAGCATGCGATAGAAGCCGAAGAGCAAAGGCCACTGGATGAGCATGGGCAAACAGCCGCCGAACATGTTCACGCCTTCGCGCTTCTGCAAATCCATAACCTCTCGCTGCATTTCCTGCTTGCGCGGGTCGGTGGCTTTGTACTTCGCGTACTTGGCCTTGATGACGTCCATCTGCGGCTGGATGCGCTGCATTTTCAGGGAGGACTTCATCATCTGGAAGCGCGTGGGCAGCATGGCCAGATTGAGGATGACGGTCAGCAGCAGGATCGACCAGCCCCAGTTCGGCACTACATGCTGATAGAAGAAGCGGAGAATCAGGAAGAGCGGCTTGGCAATGATGCCCCACCACCCGAAGCTCACCACTTTTTCCAGGCTCGGCCCGGTCACCGCGTGAACCGATCCCAGCACATCGAGAGACTTAGGCCCGGCAAAGAGTCGCACGCTCAAGGGTCCCGCAGTATCGCCCATCGCCGCGCCTAGCACCGGGGCCTGATCCGTCTGATTCGGATCAGGTCTCCGGAGATTTCGCGGTACGTCGATCGTATTGTGCAGAGTTGCCAGGGTGGCGTTTGGAGGATTGTCGGGCAAAAAGATTGCGGCGAAGTAGAGATCGCTCACGCCCGCCCAGTCAAACGGTCCGTGGAGGGTGTCTCCACCCACCACCTTCTTCGCTGTGATCTGATCGTCTTTGCCATTCTGCGAAATGTTAATGAGCCCACTTGCGAACTGGGGTAGCGTGTTCTGGCTGCCAAAGCCCGATGGCCACGCCAGCAGTACGCTCAGCGGAGCTCCGTTCTGTGTAACCGAAACTTCCGCGTGAACCACATAGGTGGAATCGAAGCGGAAGCTTTTGTGGACGGTAAGGCCGCCCGAGGAATACTCGAAGCTCAACGTGTCCGGCGCGGTCAGTTTCCCTGTGGTCGACGGCACATAGAGAGCGCTCTCCATGCGATTCCGCAGGTTCGTGTCATAGGAGAAAAGCGATAGCGGATACCCAAACTTGACAGCGGCAGCTTGATTCACAAGATCGAGAGGATTCTTGCGATCGTCATCCTTGAATTTCTTCAAGATCCACGACGTCACGTGCGCGCCGCGATTGGTGAACGTGATGCGGTACAGCTCGTTCTCGATGACCGTCGTGCTCTCGCTTGTGGCAGCTACGGCGCCCTTAGCCGGCGATTGATCGGGCGTCATGGCGGCCGCAGTTGGAACCGCAGCCTGTGGCGACGCCGTGCTCGTACTTGCGATCTGCTGCTGGTTCGGAGTCGGCTCAGGCCCTTTCTTCGCCTTAAAGTACTGCAAGCCCAGAAACATCACGAGGAAGATGCCGGTGAAGATCAGCATCGTGCGGGAGTCCTGACCTCCGCCTTGTTGATTCGGGTTTTTTATCTCTGCCAAAACTGCGTTCCTATCGGTTGTTGTGGAGTCGGGCTTCTTTTATGTTAACTAGCGACGTGTGTGTGAATGGCGCTGCATGAATCGGTTCCGGCATGCGCCGAAGGCTTGGCGGGTACCGGATCGAAACCACAAGGGTGAAAGGGATGGCAGCGCAACAGCCTGCTCAGCGCCATCCATCCGCCGCGCACGAAGCCATATTCGCTCACCGCAATCGCCGCGTATTCCGAACACGTTGGCTGGAAACGGCACGCGCCCGCGACTCCCGACACGGCATGGATGAACGGCGACAAGCCATACTTATACGCGCCATGCGAGGTGGAAATGAGGCGTTCGCGCAGACTCACTGTCGCCCTCCTTCATTCCTTGTATTGAGCTTCTTTTCGATGTGGGAAGTCACTGTCGAGAAAATTCGCGCCACCTCATTCTCGAGTTTCGCAAATTCCATATCGATGACGGATTTACGAGGATGCAGCACCACGTCGACTGTCCGCGGCAAACGATTCAGGTTGATCCGCACCACCTCGCGCATGCGTCGCTTGATGCGATTGCGCTCTACGGCTTTGCCGAGCACGCGCCCTGCCGTAAGGCCCACGCGCGGTCCCTCGGGGACATTATCCTGTTCTGTGCGGGTACGAAAAAAGTAGCTCATCGACTGCGAGAAATGTTTCCGGCTCTCCTTGTATACACGCTGATAGTCGGCATGCTTCCGCAAACGGGCGCTGGGCAAATCGGGAAAACCTTCCGGCATATCCTTATTGTCGCGCAATGGATTCTCACGCAGGGGAACCCTGGCCCGAAAGTCGAGACACAGGACACCGTATCCATGCGGAGGTCCGCTGCCGAGGGCCGAGCAGGCCACGGGACGGCAGCACAGATAGCCTGACTGCCGTTGTTCATAGAAAACAAACTCTTTCGGCGTGAATTTCGATCGAGATTCGTAAAAATCCGAGGTTCGTAAAAGCGTGGCTGGAGGATTAGTCGCGAAAGCCAGCGCTTACAGAGACGCGCTTGCGACCCTTGGCGCGGCGGCGCGACAGCACGGCTGCTCCGCTCTTGGTCTTCATGCGGGTGCGAAAGCCGTGAACCTTCGAGCGACGGCGGCGATTCGGTTGAAATGTGCGCTTCGGCATGGAACTGCGCTCCTAAACTTTATCTTTTGGAAGAATGCTGCCCGGCAGACACCAGAGAAAAATGCCACTTCCGAACAAAGATTGATTATATCTCATCCGGCCAAAGCCGCAAAATACGTGCCTCGGGACGATTTTTTCACAATCCATGGTGCAAGTTATTACCTTCGTAAAAAATGCCTCGGAAACCACAGTCGCTCGGCCTTGCATCTGTGCTAGTATCGGCAACGATTAGAAGAGAATTTCCTGACGCCTCGCAGGCGTCAGTCGATCGACCGACGCACCGGAGCCAGGTCCAGTCCGATGCACCTCCCGGCCAACGAGAAATGCTCCCGTGCTTCCCTTCCTCGGGTCAAGCATAATTTGGGCATTTCACTTTTGCCAGAGTCGACGATAGTCCTGCGAGCGATCAAGTAAGGGAACCGGAATGTCTTTTGTCACCACCCCAGCCGCCGTGCCCAATCCCTGGGTGCGGATTCTCGGCGCTCTCGAAAAGAAGGTCAATCGCCAGTCTTTCGATACCTGGCTCAAGCCCACCCGTTACAGCCACGTCAAGGGGCGCATACTCTTCGTGCGCATCCCAACACCGGAGTTTCAACACATCGCCGAACGCTACACCGATCTCATTCAGGAAGCGATCGACGCACTGCAGCTGGATTTCGACGACGTGACCTTCATCACACCCGAAGAAGACCCTACTCTGACACGCGTTCGTGAAGACGGAGGGTTTGCTCCTGTCTCGACGCACGCCTCCAATGCGCCGCCGAATACTCCGCGGAGCTCGCGGCCCGCGCCGCCCGCGCCTCAACAGGCCCGCTTCGACTGGTCGACCGCAGCGCAGCTCAATCCGCGCTACACCTTCGATGCGTTCGTGATCGGCTCTGGCAACCAATTCGCTCGCGCCGCCTCGGAAGCAGTTGCAGAGCGCCCCTCGAAGGCTTACAACCCGCTCTTTCTCTACGGGGGAGTGGGGATGGGGAAGACGCATTTGATGCACGCCATCGGACACGAGGTAAAGCTGCGCCAGCCCACCGCCTCCATCAGCTATGTTTCGGCCGAGAAGTTCACCAACGAGATGATCAACTCCGTCCGCTATGACAAGATGACGGGTTTTCGCGACAAGTTCCGTACGGTGGACCTGCTGCTCATCGACGACATCCAGTTCCTCTCGCAAAAGGAGCGGACGCAGGAAGAGTTTTTCCATACGTTCAATGCCCTGCACGAAAACATGAAGCAGATCGTCATCGCGTCGGACCGCCCGCCCAAGGAGCTGCCGGAGATAGAAGACCGTCTGCGCTCGCGCTTCGAGTGGGGCCTCATCGCCGACATTCAGCCGCCCGACCTCGAGACCAAAGTCGCCATCCTTCAGAAGAAGGCAGAGAACGAGCACGTCACCATCCCAACCGATGTTGCTCTCTTCATCGCTTCGAATGTTCGGACGAATGTGCGCGAGCTTGAGGGTGCGCTCACCCGCCTCTTTGCCTGGTCAAGCCTCAACGGAGTCGAGATCACGCTGCCCACCGCACAACAGTGCCTCAAACAGTTCATCGATACACAGGTCCGCAAGATCACCATCGAAGCAATTCAACGGGCGGTCGCCGAGCAATTCGGTATGCGCGTCGCCGAACTCAAGCAGAAGAACAACTCACGCGCTGTCGTTGTGCCGCGCCAGATCGCGATGTATCTGGCCAAGCAGATGACCGAGGCCTCCCTGCCCGAGATTGGACGGCAGTTCGGCGGCAAACATCACACGACGGTAATGCACTCCATCGCCAAAATCGACGAGCAGAGACGCACGGATAAAAGCCTCAACAGCACGGTAAACAAACTGCAGGAAACGCTGAACGGATAGGGCTGGAGCGGAGGGTCTGCTCACAACCTCTGCAGCCCCGCCGCCTGATAAATCTGCGATATCAGCTCCATGTCGCGCAGGCCTTCTTCGCCTGGAGTCTTCGGCGTCTTGTTGTTCCAGATGCAATCGGCAAAGTGGTCCGACTGCCAGTTGAACTCGACGGGGTCGCGGGCTGTCGAGGGCTCGTTGATCTGGTCGCGGCCAATCTCCGCGGTAAGCTGCATGCCGTCATAGTTGAAGGCGGGCAACACCTGCAGCATGCCCTTCGCGCCATGGACGCGAAAGTACCCGGTCATACTTGCGCCATAGGTGGTATTGCAGCTGGCCACGATGCCGGAGGGAAACTTCATCGTCCACCCAACATTCTCCTCCACGGTGTCGAAGCGCCCGTCGTGATCGATCACCGATGAGTTGGCATAGATATTGCCTGGCTCTTCGCCGGTGAGATAGCGGGAGGCGTTGAGGCAGTAAATGCCGACATCCATGAGCGGACCACCGCCCGCCATCTTTCGGTCCAGACGCCATTCACCGGCTCCGCAGTTGAATCCGAATGCGCTTTCAATGGCCTGCACCGGTCCCAGCGCTCCACTTCGAATCAGCTCGATGGCCTTCAGATGAGTAGGGTCATACTGGCAGCGATAGGCAATCATCAGCTTTTTGTTGGCTGTTTTACATGTCTCGATCATGGCCTTTGCATCGGCGACACTGGTGGCCATCGGCTTCTCGCACAGCACGTGCTTGCCCGCCTTGGCCGAGCGAATCGTGTACTCGGCATGCATGCTGTTGGGCAGCGCGATGTATACGGCGTCGATCTCTTTGTTGTCGCGAATCGTGTCCATGTTTTCGTAGCTGTAAATGGCGCTCGCCGGCACGCCGTAGATCGCCGCCTGCTTCTCAGCCTTATCGCGATGCCCGCTCACCAGCGCCACGATCTTTCCGGTCTGCGATGTCTTCATGGCGGGCATGAAGTGATCCATCGAGATGCGGCCCAGCGCGACGACGCACCACCCGACACGGCGATCGGGAGTCTGCGCTTGGACGGCGGGAAGAAACTGTGACACAGCGGCCAATCCAGCGAAGCGGTTAAAATCCCGACGCGTGAACTTCATTCTTGATCCTCTTTCCATCGATTCTTGCAAGCCCAGACAATATTGCGCCTGCGGAGCCGATGGAACAAGAGATCAGTAGGGATACATGCGGATTCGCGGCTATTTCGCGTTATCCTGTCCAGCAGTGAACCCACGCCGACTGGCCGACTGGCTGATCGTTCCTTTTCTCTCTCTCGCTGCGGTTCTTCCCGCGCGCGCCTTCCCTCGCCACAACGACACTGGTTTCCTCAATCGCCATGTCACCGTTAACGGTGTGACCTACAAGTACCAGGTCTATGTGCCCGAGAACTGGAATGAGCACACCTCGTGGCCGGTGATCCTCTTTCTGCATGGCTCGGGCGAGCGCGGCTCAGAGGGTATGGATGAGACGCAGATCGGCCTGCCGCAGGCTATCCGCCTGCACCCCGACCGCTGGCCTTTCATTGTGGTCATGCCCCAGGTTCCATTTGGCCATCGTCACTGGACCGATCCCGACATGATGCAGATGGCGCTTGCCGCGCTCGATCAGGACACGAAGGAGTTCCACGGCGACCGCGACCGCACCTATCTCACCGGCCTCTCGCTGGGCGGTTATGGAGTGTACGAGCTGGTTCGCTACAACCCGCACCGCTTCGCCGCGATCGTGCCGGTCAGCGGAGGAGTTTTCTGGTCTTACAAGCCAGACCGCTGGCGCGAGAGCGCAATACTGCCCGGCGAATACGCCCGCGCCATCGGTCGCACCCCCATCTGGATATTCCACGGCGCCGACGACAACGTGGTGAGCGCGAAACAGGCCGCTCTCATGTATGACGCCCTCAAGACCGCCGGCGGCAACGTCCGCTACTGGGAGTACGCCGGCTGGCGGCACAATGCCTGGGACAAGGCCTACGCGAACCCCGACCTGCCTCGATGGCTGCTTGAGCACCACCTCAGCACCATTCCAAAACTCGTGCCCGCTGCCGAAGAGGTCCTTGTGCCTCTCCATCCCGTGCCCGCCAAAATCAATCCCGAGATCTACGACGACTATGTCGGCGATTACGAGGATGCAGGCACCATTCAGGCGACTATCATTCGCCAGGGTGATCGTCTCTTCACCAGGAATCGCATCGGAGACACGATCGAGCTGCTGCCCGAGAGCGTTACGACATTCTTCTATCCCACCGGCAGCCTCACCCGCCTCACCTTCGAGAAAGATTCTGAAGGAGAAGTCAAAGGAATTCGATTTCACGACGACCGTCACGAAGAATTCTGGGAAAAGAAGCACTAAACGTGTCTCGCATCCCTTACAGTCTGTCCACTCCCGGACACCTCCGGCCTCAAGCGGACACCACTCGACATGAATATCCGGTAATTCGGCTGATTCCAATATGGTTGCTAGGCATCCCACTTGGCCCACTGCGTGCTGAGTCTGATTGTTGAAGTTTTAAGGAACTCCCATGACACAGCCTCCGTATCGTCCCTCAGAGGGTCATCCCATGCGTCGCTTCGCAGTCTTCGCAACCGTCCTGCTCGTCGTTGCCGTCATCGGCTCCCAACCCTGGAATGGCAGCCGTTCTAAGAGGTCCTCGAACTCCATGTGTGTTTGCGTCGCGTCCCGGGCCTCATTAATCATGAGGTCTATGACAGGTACGTTAGCAATGACGAAGACGCACGCACCTTCTCAGCAAAAGCCGACTGACACAGCGACTGCCTCTTCACCAAACGTCGCGTCGGCGATATAAATTGAGCTTCTGTCCGAGAGCGCCACTTCACGTCTAGTTCTGAAGCGGAAGGGTTAAACATGCCCGGATCGATAAACACACTTAGACTTGTCCACTCTCGAACACCTTTGACCTCAAGCGGACACCCCGATCACGTGAATATTGGGTAAACTGGCTGATTCTAATCCTGTTGTGAGGCACAGCATTTGGCCCACTGCGTGCTGTTTCACATTGTTGAAGTTTTGAGGAACTCCCATGACACAGCCTCCGTATCATCCCTCAGAGGGTCATCCCATGCGCCGTTTCGCATTCTTCGCAGCCGCCCTGCTCGTCGTGGTCGGCATCGGCTCCCAGCCCTGGAATGGCGGCTGGCGCGGCTTCCTGAACGGCTTCCATGCAAACGCCAAGCACTACGAAGGCGCGCCCGATGGCCGGGCGTTGGCCAACGCTGACGGCTGGACCATCCGCGACTGCACTGGCGAAGACAAGGATCATACGAACTGGGGTTGGGGCCATCAGGAGCACGCCTGCGAGGTCCGCACGATCACCATCGCCAAGCCTGAGAAGCTCAGTGTCTCCAGCATGAACGGCGGCATTCATATCGTGGGAGAAGACCGCCAGGACGTCCGCATCGAGGCTCGCATTGAGGGTTGGGCAAACACCTCTTCGGAGGCGGCTGGCATTCTCCGCGAGATTCAGATCGAAACCGCGGGCGGCACGATTCACGACAAAGGTCCGAATTTTCACTGGGGACATCAGGGCTACGGCATTAACTACGTCATCCGCGCGCCTCGCCAGCTCTCAGCAGAGCTCAAGACCATGAACGGCGGTATCGACCTCGCGCATCTTAACGGCGACCTCAGGTTCGACACCACCAACGGCGGAGTCGATCTCACCGATCTCGCGGGCAACGTCCATGGCAGCACGGTCAATGGCGGGCTTGACATCTCACTCTCCGGCGAACGCTGGAGCGGCAAAGGCCTCGACGCCGAGACCACCAATGGCGGCATTTCACTCAATATCCCCGAGCACTATTCTGCCCATCTTGAAACTGGTACGGTCAACGGCGGCATCGAGGTCAACTTCCCCATCACCATTCAGGGAGACATCAAGCACCACCTGGCCACCGATATCGGCAGTGGGGGTCCCACCATCCACGCCGAGACGACAAATGGCGGCGTGACCCTGAGCCATGGGTCGTCAGGCGGAGACGGTGATGGCGGGGACAGCCACGGCGAGGCGATGTAGCCCTACACATCCAGACGGTTCCGAGCAGCCACCCGGCCGTACCACAGGCCCGAATCCTTGATGGTGCGCTTCTGATCGCGGTAGTCGACGTAGATCAGGCCATAGCGCTCCGTCTGTCCGTTGGACCATTCGAAGTTGTCGAGCAGACTCCACGCATGAAATGAGCGGACTCGCGCCCCATCGGAGATGGCGCGCGCGAGTTCAGCCAGTTCCTGTCGGAAAAATTCGATGCGCCGCGTGTCGGGCACTTGGCCCTTTTCCTCGTCATAAGGTGCGTCGAGATAGCCGGAGCCGCTTTCGGTAATCTCGATGGCGGGACGGTCATACTCGCGCGAGATCTGCATCACGAGGTCATAGATTCCGCGTGGCCACACTTCAAGGCCGGATTCGGTAAGCGGGCCTTCAGTAGGCATGACCGCACGGAAGCGTGTGTAGGGGTCGCGTCCAGTTGCAGGGTCAGCTTCGATTTCAGTACCGCTGAAGCCTCCTCCTCCGAAGGCCTGCACCTGGCTCGCGTCGGAAACGATACGGCGCGTGTAGTAATGGAAGCCTACCCAGTCGAGCGGCGCATGCATAAGCTTTTCGTCGCCCGGTTTGAAACCCATCAGCTCGTACGGCGGCTCTCCAACGAACGCCTTCGGATAACGGCCCTTCATAGCAGCTTCGAGAAAGAACACGTTGTTCATCGCGTGATACCGCCGAGCGGCGGCGCGATCCGCTTCAGAATTGGTCGCCGGATACGCCGGGCACATCCCATAGGCGCTCCCCACAGTGGCCTTCGAAGACGCCACCTTGATCGACCGAAGCGCTTGGGCCTGTGCAAGAGCGACCGTGTGCACAGCTTTAAGAAAGTCGCCGAAATTTGACCGGCATGGTGGGAACGCACCCACGCCGTAACCCATGTAGGTAAACGACCAGGGCATGTTGAATGGAGCCCAGACCGTGACCCGGTCGCCGAGATACTTGGCGAGAATGCTGGCGTAGTCGGCGTAATAGCCCGCCAGGTCGCGATTAGGCCATCCTCCCTTGTCTTCCAACGCCTGCGGCAGGTCCCAATGATAGATTGTGCAGAAGGGGCGGAGGCCGTTCTCGAGCATCGCGTCCACGACCCGGCTGTAGTGGTCGATGCCCTTCATGTTCGGTGCGCCGATTCCCGAGGGCTGGATGCGCGGCCATGAGATCGAGAAACGATAGCTCTTCTGATTGAGGCGTTTGGCCAGCGCCAAGTCCTGCGGGTAGAGATGGTATTGGTCGCAGGCGATGTCACCCGTGGTTCCACCCTTTACCTTGCCGGGCGTGTGCGTGAACCGGTCCCAGATGGATTCGCCTTTGCCGTCCTCCTGCCACGCGCCCTCCACCTGATAGGCGGCGGTGGCTGTTCCCCATAGGAAGTTATCGGGAAAGTGGGCGGTGCGGATTTGAGATTGACCAACGGCGCCAAGTGGCTGCTGCTGAGAAAAATTCATTTCGGCGGCGAGCTGGCGGCCAGCGAATAGAGCACTACCAGCAGTGACCAACGAGTTCCTGAGAAAATCCCGGCGATGCATTTTCGATATGTGTCCCCTGTGGAGCGAGAAGTTATCACCCTCGATCTACCTTAGTCAAACGTTTTAGCATCGAATTGGTGACCCACTGTTGAAAGCCTAGTGCGTACCGGCTCCATGCAGGCGCATGCCGGACCACGCTTTCCACTTCATGCCTGCCGGTTTCCACATGCTCGCAGGAGGTCGCTGTGAAAAATGAGGAGAATCGCTCCCGTTTTCGCGCAAATTTCTGCCGTCTTCCTGCTTTTGCAATTTGACCCAACCCACTTTTCTAAAATCGGGCTATCCGTCAAACCCGCGTGCAGTGCGGTTTCCCCTCACCTTTCCACTTTTCCAAAGCAAACGACTACTACTACGGAATAAATACTTACTTAAAGAACTAACTAGTAGCAGTAATGGCGTGTCCGTCGCCTTTGGGTGCCGTGTGGACCGATTCCTGTCTTCACGTTTCCTCCATTTTGAATATCCTCGATAAAACCCACTTTTCCAGAGGGCACAACCTGCTGATTTATTACTAGAATGAAGCCATCGTGTATTCCCCGCTTTAGAGTTCACTTCCGCGTGGTGTACAGTGAGCGAAACCGCTTTGGGGGCAATATGACAGGCGCAAACGTGGGTACGAGTTTAGATGTTGAGCTAGAAAAATCCGGGCGGAGCGCCCTTCAGGGGTCGGTCATGGAAATCAGCATAAGCCGTCAGGACCTGCTGCGTGAGCTCACCGCCACGCAAAGCGTCGTGGAGCGCAAGACCACCATCCCCATCCTCTCAAACTTCCTCATCGAGGCCGAGGGCGACAAAGTAGTCATTACCGCCACAGATCTCGATCAGAGCATCAAGACCTCGTGCCCAGCCAAGGTCAAGAAGCCCGGCTCCTGTACCATCCCGGCGCGCAAGCTCTACGACTACATCAAACTGCTTGGCGACGGCGACATCTCCGTCAAGCTGATGGAGAACCACTGGATCCAGATACGCTCTGGCCGGTCGAACACAAAAATGGTCGGCATGGCCCGCGCCAACTTCCCGCAGGTGCCGGAGTTCCCCCAGACCAGCGTCACCAGTATTCCCGCCTCCTCACTCCGGAACTGCATCTCGAAGACGATCTTCGCTATCTCCAACGAAGAGTCGCGCTACACTCTGAACGGCGCGCTACTCATTCTCAAGGCCGAGTCGCTTGCCATGGTTGCCACCGACGGACATCGTCTGGCTCACATCGAAAAGAGCGGCGAGACCCTCTCGAATGTCAGCGGCGAACGCAAAACGCTCATCCCGCGCAAGGCGCTTTCTGAACTGCAATCGCTGCTCTCGAATACTGACACTGAATCGATCGAATTTGCCGACGACGACAATACTCTGTTCTTCCGCATCGGACACCGCGTGCTCACCAGCCGTAAGCTTACCGGCCAATTCCCCAACTACGAGGCCGTCATGCCGCGCGACAACAATAAGTTCGCCATCGTCCGCTGCGAAGACCTGATGGGCTCGATCCAGCGCGTTGCCCAGTTCGCCGACGAACGCTCCGGAGCCGTAAAAGTCCGCCTCGAGCAGAATGAGTTGAAGATTTCGTCCTCATCGACCGACTCGGGCGAATCCGAAGATACGATCGAAACTCCCTACAACTTCGATCCGCTGGTCGTGGGCTTCAACTCGACATACCTCATCGACTTTCTCAAGGCGATCGGAAATGCCGGCGAAGTGCGCCTGGAGTTCAAGGACGCGCAGTCGGCCGGCCAGGTCCGCCCCGAAGACGCTGACGACGAGTACAAGTACCGCTACATCATCATGCCCATGCGTATCTGAGGGCCAGGCCGTCCAGGCAAAAGCCCCTATGGCGCGGTCCGCAGTGCTTCGCTCCCGTTGGTCACTTCTCAGTGCACAGGCGACATGCGCTTCGCGCCTTCCTGTCCTGATTCATCGCCGGTTCCGTCAGGTTGAGATTTTCCATCCCTAACAGCTGTTATGGATGGCCGGCTCAGGCTCCCGGATCGCAGCGTATGCTTTAGTCTCGATGAGATATTGATCTTTTGGTTTGCGCGAAGCGCGTATGCCTGGACGGCCAGCCCCCTGTGAAAATCCTGCATGTGATCCCAACTTTGTCGCCGTCCAGCGGAGGACCCCCGGAAGCTCTGCGCCATCTGAGCCGGGCGTACGGCGAAGTTGGCGTCCAAGTTGAGATCGTCTCCCTGGACGATCCCGCCGCGCCATACCTGGCGAATTTCCATATCCCGGTGCATGCCATGGGCGCGCCAGCCAGCACCTATGGATTCTCCCGCGAACTGCTGCGCTGGTTGCAGCAGAATGTAGCCCGCTTTGGCGGGGTGGTCATCAACAGCATCTGGACCTTCCCCAGCCTCGCTGCGGCCATCGCTGCGCGCGGACGCGTGCCCTACGTGGTCTTCACGCATGGCATGCTCGATCCCTGGTTCAAGCGTACTTACCCGCTCAAGCACTTCAAGAAGTGCGTCTATTGGCCGGTCCAATACTGGATACTGCGCCAGGCCGAGAGGGTCATGTTCACCAGCACGCTCGAGCGCGATCTTGCGCTGCAAAGCTTCTGGCCCAACCGTTGGAACAGCCTTGTTGTTCCGTATGGAACGGGCGAACCGCCGGCAGCCACGCCAGGCCAAGCGGAGGCTTTGTATGGCAAATTGCCTCGACTCCGCAGCCGTCGCTACGTACTCTTCCTGTCGCGCATCCATGAGAAAAAGGGATGCGATCTGCTCGTCGAAGCCTTCGCTCGGGTCGCTCCGGCCCATCCCGATGTGGACCTTGTGATCGCGGGTCCGGATCAGATCGGATTGCAGGCCAGATTGCAGCTCCAGGCGCAAAATCTGGGGATAGCCGACCGGGTTCACTGGCCCGGCCTGATGATCGGCGACCCGAAGTGGGGAGCGCTGCGCGGCTGCGACGCCTTCATTCTTCCTTCGCATCAGGAAAACTTTGGCGTAGCTGTCGCCGAGGCACTGGCCTGCGGGCGGCCAGTCCTCATCTCCAACCAGGTCAATATCTGGCCGGAGATCGAGCAGGAAGAAGTCGGGCTGGTGGCACCTGACACACTTGCAGGCACCGAAGAATTGCTTTCGCGCTGGCTCTTGCTCGACGAGGCGGGGCGGAACGCCATGATGACTCGCACTGCCGATGTTTTTCGGAAGCGCTATTCCATGCGCAGCGGAGCAGTCGCGATTAAGGAACTGTTCGAGTCATTTTCTGGCAAAAGACCGAGCCCGAAGCTGTGAGGCCCCGGGCTCAGGTTGAGGGCGAGAAAAGCCCTATGCTATTTCCCGCCAGGATGCGGCTTTTCGGCGCTGGGTCGAGGCGCGCTCTCGTGTTGCTGAGGAGCGGGTCGGGCCGCGGACTGCGAAGGCCGCGGCTCAGGTGCGGGCTTGGATGCAGGTGCAGGTCGTTCCGCGGATTGAGCAGGATGCGGCTGCGGCTCAGGCCGGGTTTCAGGCCGTGGTTGCGATTCCGGTCTTGCCTGCTGTACCGGAGCAGGTCGGGTTTCGGGCCGGGGTTGTGGTTCCGGTCTTGCCTGCTGTACCGGAGCAGGTCGGGTTTCAGGCCGGGGTTGTGGTTCCGGTCTTGCCTGCTGTACCGGAGCAGGGCGGGTTTCAGGCCGTACCGCGGGCGCCGGCCGAGGAGGTGTAGGAGGACGACTGGCCTGCCGAGCCTCCGTCGCCGGTTTTGCGGGGGCCGGCTTCACAGTAGGAGTTGGTCGGGGAGCGGGG
>JBAVYX010000441.1:0-3818 GCA_049588475.1 Silvibacterium sp.
ACGGTTCTATCCCGATCACCGTCCTCCGCCGTGTCGCTGTTCAGTAGAAGACGTAGAAAGGTGCTACGTAAAGTTGATGTGGCTGCTTGGCTAAACGTCTCCAGGTTTGTCTAATTGGTAATGTTAAGTCGGCCAGTGTTCGGCGATCCGCTGACCGCTCGGTTGAAGCCGATTTCAAATGGCGAGACCAGTGCTCAGCGGGGAATGAGGAACGAAACGGGGTTTTGAGCAACTTCAACTCTCTGGGCATGGCAACACGGGCAAGTTAGCTAAAATCAGACTTTGCAGGCATTTTCGGACTTCCGGTTGGGCGGTGATACAACCGGTACTCGCAGAATGGCCTCATGAGAGACCAAAAATCGAAGCTCGCTTTGCTGCGGGGCGCCCTATAAAGGCGGCCAGAGTTCAACTGCAGAATCGGCGCCACATTAATCCATGGCATGCAATGTCTCATACGCTTCTTTCAACGCTGGATCGTTAAGCCCGATCGACCTCAGCTTGGCTTCGACTTGGTCGTGGACAGTTTTGGAGTCAGGAAAGTCCTGATCGGTCCAGAACCTGTCTCTGCGTTGGAAGTATCCGGCTTCCTGCAGAAACCAAATGCCGTATCTGAAAGCGTCTCCCTGGGTGTCATCCAGATCACTCACGATGAACGAACCGTCGGGCTGGTAAGACTTGGTTAGGCACCATTTGAGCATGCGAGAAATCTCTCCACGCGCCCGTTCGCGGGTAGCATCGTCAAGGTTCGGCCATGCCGATCTGAAGATTTTCACTGCATCCCAATTGAGATGGTTCTCATAATGGCCGTCGAACAGGATACCTGCGGGGAAATTAACGCGGTCGAGTTGCAGCAGGCGTCGAGCGATCCTGTCTTTGTGTTGCACTTCGCCCTTAAGGTCGGAAATGACATGGAAGGTCATTCCCATGTCGTCCATCTTCCAGACCTTGCCTTCCCGATCCACCATCCATTGTCCCCAGCATCCTGTCTCCGGATTCTGCCAGCGGTCCACGAAGGCGCGCAGCGCGTCCTTGAGTAGGGGATGAAATGCGTAGCATTCAGTTGGCCGAGTCTGAAAGAGCAAACGAGTGACGCCGGAAAACGTCTCGTCAAGTTCTTCGCGGTTGAATACGCCCGTCTTGGTGAAGTCATCGAAGAGATCCGAATCGAGTTGGGAGTCGAGCTTTTCAGGAGAGTTAATTCGATCCAGGAAGGTCAGAGGATAGCGGGGAGCAGAGCCGCACTCCTGGACGTCATCGACCGAGTAATAGAACCTCAGGTACCATGCATTAATTCCCAAGCCCCAGCTTCCGTCTGAAGGCTGCTGCTCGCGGGCGAGTTTCTGCTCTTCCGTTTGCGTCAAGCTCTGGCGGAGATCGGAAACCCTCGCACTTGTGGTTGCAATATCTGAAGTGAAGTTCAACAGCCAACGAATCTCGCGATAGATATGCATTGAGTAGTGCATGTCTTCGCCTGCAGCTTGGCGCCGATCGATCTCTCTCACAAGCGGTCGCAAGGTTGGGTTTACGCGTTCAAGCCGTTTTTCTCTTGCGGCGGGAATTTGCGAAAAATCCCAGTAAAACTGAGCCGCGTCTCGAACCCTATGCCATCGTGATTCCCCTGCGCTCGGTGGCGGTGCAGTGAATATGCCAGCCTTATAAACTGAAGCGGCAATGGCGATTCGCCGAACTTGCGCACGGCTGGCATAAAAGGTTACCGTCAGTGCCACGATCAACAATATAGGAATTAGCCATCGCCTGAATCTGCTCACGGTGAGAATGATACCTTCGCAGCCGGTAACGGACCCTCGGAATCGGCCTGCGACCGGCACTCAAGATGGCGTCAAGCCATCACGCGTCCAATCGGTTATCGCAACATACATTCCGTGCAGAATTCAATCGACGTATTCTTGCTGGTCTAGCCCTGAAAACGCGATCCTCTCGAGCATCCTGTGCTATCCGACGGGTAGTGTTGCAAGTTTCAAATGCAGACAGGTTTGTCGCCGAGCGTCTGTCGTGCGTTCTTAGGCCGCCAAGTCGAAGAGGCTGTCGATGAACTGAATCTGACGAACAAGATCCCCTCCTGCTCCCATCGAACTTTCCCCTTCCGGATCATGTGGACTGCTTCGTAGCCTTGAATCGTTCGCCGAGCCGCCTGGAATTCTCGGAAGCCTTGCTTGGCATTCACTCGGCGTTTGATGGCTCGATGATCCTGTTCGAGAATGTTGTTCAAGTACTGCACCGGTCGGTGTCGACAGCGGTTGCGTAGCGTCCCCTCCTTCTTACTGTCGGGGATTGCGGAGCTGTAAATCGGCGCCAGGTCGGTGTTGATCACTCGAGCTTGAGGATGGGATCGATCGCCGAGCGCCTTGCGAAACAGGCGCTTGGCAGCATCGGCGTCCGCCACGACTTGTTTGTGGGCTTGAGATGCCTTCGCAGTCGTTGCTCCAACTCAGGGCCGTAATCCTGCACCCAGCGCCAGACTGTTGGGTGATCGACATTGAGACCGCGCTCTTCCAGTAACTCCTCAACATCGCGTAGGAAAGAGAATAGCGAAGATACCACCGGACAGTACAAAGGATAATGCCGGGTTCGGTCTGGCGCCATTTGAAGATCGCCGGTCGGGTTCCCATTTCGCGATTCTTTCACGTCACCGCCAGCCACCCTAAAAGTTGCAACACATCCTTCAGGCCCATGCCTTTGCGACGGTTTGAACGGGACTGGAGACAATTCAGGACCTTAGCTAGGGTCAGTTGCCTGCCCATTAATAGCGCCAAAGTCTTTGATGGCGTGGACGATCGTCCCAGCCGGGAACATATATATTCTCATTGAGAACGCTGCCTCGGTGCGTAGGAGTCTGACATGACGCAAACAAAACAGCCAACATTAATCCTTCAAAATCTCGACGCAATGCTTCCGGAACTGGAGGTCGTCTACAAAGACATACACGCGCACCCCGAGTTGTCGATGCAGGAGACGCGAACTGCGGAGATTGCTGCGACTCATCTCATGATCAGGGGCTTTGACGTAACGACGGGAGTTGGCAAGACGGGCGTTGTCGGCATACTGCGCAATGGAAACGGCCCAGTCGTTATGCTGCGCGCGGATATGGATGCGTTGCCGATCAAGGAAGCTACTGGTCTTCCCTTTGCGAGCACAGTTACAGCGACGGCCCCTGATGGCAAGACCGTGCCAGTGGCGCACTCCTGCGGGCACGATATGCATGTGGCTTGCTTGATTGGAGCTACCTCGTTGTTTGCCAATGCCCGCAATAGCTGGAAGGGGACGCTGATGGCTGTTTTTCAACCGGGGGAAGAGACAGCGCAGGGTGCTCAAGCCATGATTGACGATGGGCTATTCAAACGATTTACGAAGCCCGATGTCGTACTCGGACAACACGTCATGAGTATGCCATCGGGGCACCTCGATTGGCGAACTGGAGTTGTTACCTCTGCTGCCGACAGCCTGCAAATTCGCATGTACGGACGTGGTGCGCATGGCTCGATGCCCGAGGCAAGCATTGATCCCGTAGTTATGGCTGCCTCTACCGTGATGCGACTGCAAACGATCGTCTCGCGGGAAGTCTCGCCGACGGATTCTGCCGTGGTGACAATAGGGGTTCTGCAGGCTGGGACAAAAGAGAACGTCATTCCTGACGAAGCGATCATTAAGTTAAACGTGCGCACCTTTGATGAGGGAGTCCGCAAACATGTGCTTGGCGCGATCGAACGAATTGTGAATGCCGAAGCAGCAGTGGCAGGTGCGCCGAAGCCACCAGAGATCACTCCGCTGGATCGCTATTCATTGGTAATGAACGATGC
>JBAVYX010000442.1:0-5058 GCA_049588475.1 Silvibacterium sp.
ACTGCACAGGAAAAGGAGCGCAGTCGCCTGGCTTCGGAAATCCATGACGATTTCAGCCAGCGCTTGGCGCTGCTTGCACTCGGATTAGAGAATGCTGAAGAAGCGATAGGCGCCTCGCCGGATGAGGCTGTGCAGCAAATGCACCAGCTCCTGAACTCTGCCGGCGAAATCGGCGCTGATCTCCATACGCTTTCGCACCGTCTGCACTCCTCAACGCTGGAGGCATTGGGGCTTGTTCCGGGGATCAGTGCTTTGTGCAAGGAGTTCTCCGTTCAACAGGGAGTTGAAGTTGATTTTCTCTCCGACAACATTCCTCGTTCCGTTCATCCGAGTGTTGCTTTGTGTATTTTCCGCATCGTCCAGGAAGGACTTCGTAATTTTAAAAAACACAGTAGCGCCGCAAAGGCGCAGGTACGTTTGCGCGGGACGACAGGCAAGCTATTTGTGTCTGTGCAGGACGAAGGCATTGGATTCGATGTGCGGGAGCTGAAAAAAAAAGAAGGCCTGGGTATCCGCAGCATGGAAGAACGTGTATCCTTGCTGGGCGGTCGGTTCGAGATTCATTCTGAACCCGGGAAGGGTACAAGAATTGAAGCTTGGGTCGCTCTCCAACCGAAATCGGAGCTGGCAACACGATGACCTTATATCGAATGGATGGCGGCGCCAACTAGCAAGCACCCTCTTCTCGGTCAACTTTGGTCATGTTGCATTTCTTCCTCAAGAGCTGAGTGAAACGGCGTCACCAGTGAGTGTGACGGCCATTACAGCGTCACACTGGTTCAATTAAGCGGAGCAGCTTTTCGGAACTGTTTCGCAAGGCATGCCTTTGCGTCACATCCCGGAGCCCGAATCTGGCAAATGGAAAGGATTGGTCATGGAAACGATCCCCCCCAGTACGCCCCGCACTCGCATCCTCATCGCAGATGACCATGCGATCTTCGCTGAGGCTTTGCGCGCCTACCTAGAGAAGACGTTTGCCGTCATTGCGGTGGTATCAGATGGTCGGGCCATGCTGCAGGAAGCCATCAGACTCAGGCCGGATGTAGTTGTTGCCGATGTCGCGATGCCCCTCCTGAACGGTCTGGACGCAGCCCGAAGAATTAGAGAACAGGTTCCGAAGGTCAGATTCGTATTTCTGACAATGCTCGACGACGCGAATCTTGCCGCCGCGACACTTGAACTCGAGCGGGTGGCGTTTGTTCTAAAACGCTCCGGCGGACAGGAACTACTCAAGGCGATCGAGGAGATTTTGCATGGCCGGTCCTACGTTACTCCTAACTTAAGGCCTGAAGACTGGGTCGTCGCGAAAACCAGGGCACACCAGTTTTCAAAGGAATTGACGCGACGGCAAGGCGACGTCGTCCAGTTGTTTGCCGAGGGGCGGCCGATGAAAGAAATAGCAGCGATCCTCAACTTGAGCGAAAGGACTGTGGAATTCCACAAGCACCATATCATGGAGGCATTCGGTCTCAAGAGCAACGCCGCTCTGGTCCTGTTCGCCGTAAAGCGCGGCCTCATCTCAGTCGATCCTGAACCTTCATCTGTGGTCGTCACACCCTAGGGATTTCCCCAGTCGCCAAAAACCGCGCCATGTCCTAAAAATGAATTCTAAGTTGAATTGCTTCGACGCTTGTGCGAATGAAGGATGGCGTCCCTCTGCTCCAACGGAGGTAAATTTTGATTCTACCCCGGGTACTACTGGCGGACGACCATTCAGCTTTCCTTGAGCGTACAGCCGCGCTGTTAAAGCCTCAGTTTGAAATAGTGGGAACCGTAGCGGATGGCGCAGCTTTAGTATCTGAAGCCCTCCGTCTTCGTCCCGACGTCATTGTGGCTGATATTGCTATGCCTGGGTTGAACGGAATTGCTGCAGCGCATCGACTGCGCCAGTTCGCCTTGTCCGCGAGAATTGTGTTCCTGACGATCCATTCAGAAGAGCAATTCGTGGAAGCATCTAGGGCAGAAGGCGCTTCAGGATATGTTGTCAAAACCCACATGAATGCCCACCTGATTCCGGCGATACGAGCGGCCCTTGCCGGAGCAGCTTATATTTCTCCACTTACTCCCAAGTGATGTTCGCCAAATCGGCTGGGGAAAAAACCAGTGCGCTTCGGTCCAGGCAAGGTTGGGAAATGCAATACGCCAGGAAAGGAAGTCGATATGCCTGCCACTTCAATCGTTAGCGCTTTTCGTGTAACAACCCTCTTCTGCTTTGCAACTTTGTCTTTGTGTTCCGTTGGCTGTGGAAAGAAATCGCAGCCCGATACACAGACCCCGGCGGGTGCACCAGCCCAACCGTCTTCTACCTCAGCTCAACCGGCTGCACCCGCTGCACCCGCTGCGCCGACAGGACCTGTACCTTCCTTCTCAGCCGCAAATAAAGTAGGCCTTTACACCTATCCGGGAAGTGGCCAAAGTCATGATCAGCAGCTCATCGATGAGTCCAACTGCTATAACTCGGCTCAGCAGCAGACAGGCGTCAACCCGGATACGCCGGCTCCGCAGCCGCCGTCCTCTGCTGATGTCCAAGCAGCTCAGGCGCAGGCGGCTGATGCTGCGCCGCAACAAAGAGGTGGTAGAGCCCGAGGTGCGGCTCGTGGCGCAGTTGGTGGTGCGGCGATTGGTGGAATTGCCGGAGATGCAGGAACAGGTGCAGCCGTAGGCGCTACTGTAGGTACCGTGCGGGGAGGCAGACAGCAGCGCAAAGCGAATGCGGCTGCCAAAGATCAGGCTTCAGCGCAGGGTGGCGCGCAGGTGCAACAGCAGTACCAAAGCCAGAAAGCTGCGTATGACCAACAGTTGAATACCTTCAAGCGGGCGTTCACAGCCTGCATGGATGCGCGAGGTTATTCGGTCAAATAGGTGTCGGAACGGAGGCTCGAATACCGGCAATGTGGCGCTACGATACGGCAAATTTTCAACTAGAAAAATCTCACGCAACGACAACGAAATGCGATAGACAAGAGGGAGGATAAGTTGAAACCTGACCTGCAAAAGAAATTAGAAGCGCTGAAACAGACGGTTGCGATGCTCACTGAAACCCAAGCCATTCGCGCCAAGAATGGTCAGCCGGAAACCGGCGATCTCAGTCAGGGGATGTCACTGCTGCGCGTTCAGCTTCACACCTTGGAAAAAGCAGTTTATGGCAGTTCCATCGCAGCGATGAAAGCACGCACCGAGAATCTTGAACGCGCTCTCAATGGGCAGCGGGCACAGCAATGACCTTCGCCCTGCTCCTGCTCGATGAGCAGCCCAGACCGTTACAGCATTGACAGACCGAGACTAAGTTTTCCGATGCGTCAATGCCGCTGCGAGATCGCGGGCGTCCGTGATCGCCGGTGCGTCTATAAGGGCGGGTCTGCGCCCACGTTGCGCCGAATTCAAGCCTGAGCTTTTTATAGTCGATTAACTCCGCATCGCAATGCCGGTCCTTCACCCTCCCGCCGTCCGCGGCACCCGTCCTCAGTCCCGTCCACGTCCCGCGTCGATGTTGTCCGGAACCCCCTGTGCCGATGGCAGGATAATTTCCGACTTGGCGACACGCTCCGAACGTCAGCTGAGAAGGTACAATTTTCTCAGCTGACTATTTAAAAGAGCATATGGTGTTCGGTGCAAGCAATGACAAGCCCGCCCTCCGTTGCGCCAGGTTTATGGAAGCTCGGAGGTCTGACTCCTGGGCAACTGGGTCGAGCCGTTTTCGAGGAAATCGACACAAATAACGTCTTTGGACGGGCAGCCGAGCTCGCCTTCTATTTCTTATTCGCCCTTTTCCCGCTGATATTCTTGATGATGACGTTGTTCGGGCTGTTCGCCTCACACAGTGTCGAACTTCAAAACGAATTCCTTTCTTATTTCGCAGATTTTCTTCCACCAACTGCGTTCCAACTTTTGAGAGGAGTAACCACCGAGATAGCGGCACACGCTAGTCAAGGAAAACTGATTTTTGGCGTAGTTTCAGCCCTATGGTGTATCTCCAGTTGCGTAAGTTCAATGATTTGCTTCCTGAATGCGGCGTTTCATGTCCGCGAGACCCGTCCCTGGCTCAAAGTTCGCGCAATAGCACTCGTATTGAGTCTAGTAGCCTCAATTCTGCTTATTACGGCCTTGTTTATGGTGCTTGCAGGTAGCCACTTTGTGGGTTGGTTAGGGACAGGACTTCGATTGAATCCGTTAGTCGTCCTCGTCTGGAAGGTTATTCACTGGCCGACTGCTATCTTCTTCGTTGCCCTATGGTGTTCGTTGATTTATCGCTATGGTCCCGACTTGAAAGAGCGCCGTCGCTGGCATTGGTTTACGCCTGGAGCGGCATTTGGTGGGTTTATATGGCTGGCGGCTTCGTTTGGATTCCGTATCTACCTGCATTTTTTTAATAATTACAGCGTCTCGTACGGGTCATTGGGCGCATTGATGATTCTTTTGGTCTGGCTCTATGCGACCGGGCTAGCGTTGCTTATCGGAGCAGTGATCAACGCGGAAATCGCGCGCTCGTCGAGCCGCGGCCGCGCCGCATGAGATCAGCGAGCGAGCATGCAGCGAGGAAATTATGAGGAAATATTGTTGCATCAGTCGCAGCACCTTGCCCATGCTGCTGTCATCGGGATAAAGTACGCGTGTCAGAGACACGGCAGAAAGGCTTTCGGTGAGCGCCGACGAAGTTGCCGCTGCTGAACTCTGGAAGTCGAAGTAGGAGCTGGTGGCGGACATAGGCGCAGGGTGTTTATCGTGGATCCGTTGTAACTCAGAACGCGGATCCGGCAATATATATGTCGGCTGGCCGGGATTCAAGAAACAAGCAAGTGCTCACCTGACTTTTGTCTCTAATTTTCGTATGCGAGCAATCTTAAATTCTGGAGACGATTGGACATTGCCGCGGTGCTCACCTGGAACCGCTTCGCCAGAAGATCAATGGTTTCATTGCGAAGTTTACTGCCCACGAAGCTGAGGCGCTGCTGAGTTGTGAAAGTAATGGGAAAGTTAGGCAGCGATAGCGAAGAGCTTGGCGATGAACCGTGCTTCCGCAACAACGTCACCCTTTGCTACCCATCTGACTCGCCCCTT
>JBAVYX010000443.1:0-32398 GCA_049588475.1 Silvibacterium sp.
ACGCTCCAGCCCGAAGCCCAGCGAATCTCTATCCCACGTTGTTTAGCGAACTGCCACAGGTGGGCCAAAGTTAATTGCCACAGCTGGGCCAAGATAAGTTGCCAAACGCATTAGCGTCTTCAACGTGTTCTCAAAGAGTTTTCTTGCCTCCTCTATGCCTTCGGTAGCGCCCCACATCCGCACATGGCGCAAAATGATGGCGTGCGCTGCCGCCATATCTGCCACGAATGGAATGTACATCTCCCGCGGCTCTTTATCCAGGGAATCCATGAAGTCCACCAACCGCTTCATGTAATCGTCCAGCCGCTCTTCTCCCAGCTGGAGCATGCGCTCGTCGTCCAAGGGCTTGTCCGTCATACAGGCTGAGTAACCCCCGCAGCGCCTTTGTACCACCCGTGAGGGAATTTCGCACCTGCCTTGTCCTCTTCATTTGGACGAGGGTTCC
The DNA here is from genome assembly GCA_049588475.1 of Silvibacterium sp. Taxonomy (GTDB): domain Bacteria; phylum Acidobacteriota; class Terriglobia; order Terriglobales; family Acidobacteriaceae; genus Silvibacterium. The sequence continues at coordinate 446 of JBAVYX010000443.1, forward strand.
GTGACTCCCAATTCTTTAGAACAGGATTTTAGACCGGATTTCTGAGACTCTCGGCTTCTGAAATTTCTGCGTTGTGGTTCTTGTCAGGCTGTCCTCAATCGTCTTGCCCGATCGGTTCAATATTTCAAGCTTGTCCTTTGCAAAAGCTGCAGCTTCTTCGACGCTTTCAAACGTATATCGGTCCGCATCCCCGCGTGCAACCGCCTCCAGGAACATCTCTTCGCATGGAAATCGCTCTCGCGAACGCTCACTTTTGGTGTCTCCGACTAGCGCCGCGAGGCTCTGATCTCGGCACACCTCTTCGAACCCGCAAAATCGATGGACATCCAGGATTGGAACGATGATTATCCGCTTCACGGGCCACCTCTCCTAGCGAAAATGCTCTGCACAGACGCACAATATGGGCAGTTCGGCTCTCGGTCAAATCCATGAACGTTGAGTCCAAGTTTTAGTGAACTACATGCCGTTGGAGCGGATTATTGCGAAGGGAGGAAAGCATACGCCTGAGCAGATCGTGAGCTTGCTGTGGCAGGTTGAGGTAGCGGTTGCGAACGGCAAGACGACCCCTGTAGCGTGGCGGAGAGCGGGATCACCGAGCAGACGTATTATCCGGTGGCGGAAAGAGTACGGTGGCTTGCAGGTGGCCCTGGGCGCGGCGGCTAAAGGAACTGGAGCAGGACAACGCGAAGCTGAAGAGGTTGGTCTCGGAGATGAGCCTGGGGAATCTCAGAGGTCCTGCTTTTTCGGGCGTCTCTGCCAGATATTTGACCGCAATTCCGAAGGAGGCTATATCAGTTGCGAAAGGTCACTCTTTGAACCTCAGGAACTCCTCATGAAAACAAATGTTCAACGTCAGGCCGCTACAACCGTAGAAATTGTAGAACTTAACCAGAAGGGTTTTGATCACAATGGCTTTCCACCGGAAAGGGTTGAGTCGATCCAGAACGGCCAAATGCGCTCGAGTTACTCGATGCGCATGTACACGGAGGAACAGGTCGCTGCGATCCTGCAGATTTCTTTATCACAGCTCCGAAAATGGAGGCTGAAACAAAACAAAGGCAGATTTCAGGGACCCCCATTCAGAAAGATTGGCCGCTTGGTTCGATATCCGGGAAAGGCGCTTCAAACCTATATCGACGGCGATTGAAGATCTCCGCGTGAACGATCTCCCTACCGCTCTACAGTGGGATTCAACCTCTTGTGCCCTACCCTGGCAGGCATACCGCGATGTTGCGAATCGCCTGTCAATAATCGATCAGCAGATGGCACCGATTTTTGACGGCCCCGCGCAACGCTAAGTATCTCAGCTTGCTCGCGTTCTATCAGTTCCTGTGCACGCTGAAGAGCACGCTGCTGTATATGCACGTATTCCAGCGACGTCTGGCGATCCATGTGTCCCAATTGTGCCATCATAACCTCGAGCGGCACACCGGCTTCAGCGCCCTGAGTTCTGAACGTATGCCGCAAATCGTGGAACCGAAAGCCGGGCATCTTACAAGCAATCATCAATTTTCTCCATGACTTGATCCAAGTTGTCATCGGCTGGCTCACATCCCATTTCTGGCTGGTTTTTTTGGACCAATACCGCGATTTTCTCAGGTTCAGCGGCAAGAGATAATGGTCCGGCTCCGTTGCTCCTAGTGACCGGGCACGGTACAACAGTTCTTTTAATCCCCATTCCGCAAGGGCCATCAGACGGGGCTCGCGCTGCTGGCGATTCTTTGCAATTTCACGCCGGATCAGGATTGTACCTTCAGCAATCTGGATATCCTGCATCTGCAAATTCTTTATCTCCCAGCTGCGACATCCAGTCCCCGCGGCAACTGCCGCGCAGTACATCGCCAATTGCCAGTATTCATTTTTCTTCGCCGTCTGTATGACTTTCATCAATTGCTCCTTCGTCGCAACTCTTCCAATCCTCCTTCTCGACTCCTTTAGCGGTTCGTAACGCTCGGCAAGATCGCCTTTCCAGCAATTGGCGTACTGAAGGACTCCACGCAGGAGTTGCAACTCGTAGTTGACGCTGCGCGCTGATACTGCTCTGCGCATAGTTGGGCTGATTTTCTTCCGCCGTTCCTGCTGATATTCACGAAGGAGTTCAATGTCAATCAAGCGAAGTGGCGTTTTGGGCCCCATATGCGCTTCGACTTGCTTGAACATTCGTTTCTCGCGCGCAGTCGTCCCAGGTGCGTTTGTAGCAGCCTTCCACGCGAAGTAGAGTTCCGCCGCCCTCGCCAGTGGTAATTGGCTCTGGTCCAACGGTGCAACTCGCCGTTCAGCTACTCTGCCTTGCTTCTCGCGCAGAAAGCGAATTCTATACACCATCGCTTCATCTGAATCGGCGGTGTTTGTGGATTGCTGGTGCTGCCGTCGGCGCTCATCGCGCCAACTGAACCAGATGTATGGGGAGTCGGATTTCCAACGCAATCCCCGCGGCAATTTCGGTCGCTTTTTGTCACGCATGGCGACCTATTGTCCGCAGGCTGTAGGCTGAGTCAAATCAGAAATGTTACCGGTTTTTGTTACCGGTCGCTGTTTCGCACCTAAAGAAAAAAGTAGGAAGTATTCTGGAATCAATTGGCTGCCCCCCAGGGATTCGAACCCCGATATGCTGATCCAGAGTCAGCTGTCCTACCATTGAACGAGGGGGCAGCAAAAAGACGGGATGCCTGACGCTGGCTCGTCCCGCCACTTATTCATAGTAAAGCGGGCGGCACTCATGGTCAACGCCAGCGCGCGCAAAACCAATCGCTTCTCCAGAAGGAACATTCAGCTGAAATCAATCGGGTACAATCTGATTGTCTTGGAAGCGCTCTTCAACCTGCTGTGGCTTGCTCTCTCGGTCGCTCTCCTTTGTTTTTGGCTTTGGAGCCAACGCCGATGGGCGGATACATCGTTACGCGCAAGCACCCGCATGCAGATTATGGCATTGGCCATACTGATCATGATTCTGTTTCCGGTTGTTTCGTTGACAGACGACTTGCAGGCCTGCACTGCGCCTGCCGAGGCTGAGCACCTGACGCGGCGCGGCGATCTTCAGTCCCACGCGGATAGCCCTCTGCATACCGCAGCGATTGTTGTAGCGGCGCTGCTCTCGCTTCCCCGGGCTTTCGGGTTTCAGACCATCTCTCATCTTTCGCCAGCAATGGAAATCGTAACTCCGAGTGAGGGCTACCTACGCATTGTGGGGAATCGTCCGCCTCCTGTCACTTAGCTTCTACATCCCATTCTTCACTTCTTTACATGTCCTCAATCGTCTAGCCGCTACTTTGAAAGTGGTGCTATGAAACGGACCCGATTTCGGCTCCTGAGCTTTCCGCTCATTTTGTATGCGACTGCGGCCGCCGCGGGACAAACGGCCTCCGCACCGCTGACGCTGCAGCAGGCCATTGACATTGTCCGTGCAAAAAATCCGACCCTGCTTGCGGGCCAACTCCATGTAACCGCGACGAAGGCCAACGAGATTACCGCGGGCTTGCGGCAGAATCCGAGCTTCACGCTCTCAGGCAGCGCCATATCGCTGTCGACAGAAAATCCGGCGGGCCCTTATACGTATTCCGCAAATGTGACGCGGCTGTTCGAGCGGGGAGAAAAGCGGCGCTGGAGGCTGGACGTCGCCCATTCCACAACCGACGTGACACAGAGCCAATATAAGGACACCGAACGACAGACGATCCTGCAGGTGAAGCAGGGCTTCACCAATCTGCTGGCGGCCAAGGGGGCGCTTAAGATCGCCGTTGACAACGTAGACAGCTATCGCAAGACAGTCGAGTTGAGCAAGGCGCGGCGGGATGCCGGCGACATCAGCGAAACGGACTTTGAGCGTATCGACCTGCAACTGGCCGAATTCGAGTCAGATTACGACAGCGCGGAGCTCAATGTAGTTCAGGCAAGGGATCAGCTGCAGATGCTGCTGGGCATTGCGACGCCGACGGATACCTTCGACATAACAGGCACTCTCGATCCGCCGGTGTTCACAACCACGTTGGCGCAAATAGAACAGGAAGCCCTGACGGCCCGGCCCGATTATCAGGCGGCATTGCAATCTATTCGAGTGGCAGACGCGAATGTAAGGCTCGCCGAGGCGGATGGCACTACGGATCCAACGCTTGGCGGGGAGTACGAGCGGGCAGGGACATACAACACCGCAGGCTTCCAGGTCTCGATCCCATTGCGTATCTTCGACCGCAACCAGGGCGAGAAGGAGCGGACCCGGTATGAGGCGCAATCAAGTCGTTTTGCCGAGGTCGCCGCGCGCAATCAGGTGGAGAACGACGTGAATCAGGCCTGGGCGGGGTATGAGGCAGCTATCGATCTGGCCAAGCGGTACAACGGACACTACCTGACGGAAGCCCGGCGTGTGCGCGAGAACCTGGAATACAGCTACCGGCACGGGGGCACTACTTTGCTCGACTATCTTGATGCCCTACGCGACTACCGGCAGATCAATCTCGACGCGCTGAACGCCAACCAGCAGGTCTGGCTCAGCATTCACCAACTCAGCTTTGCCAGTGCCACGGAGATTCTGCCATGAAACGGCGCCCGTTTGCCATAGCCGCTCCATTCGCGCTTTTGCTCCTGACCGCCTGCAAACATGAGCAGCCGGCGCCAGCCGCCAATCCCTCCCCGGCGCGCAGTGTCGTCGAGACAATCACCGTGCATAGCCAACAGGTGAGGAATCAACTGGCGCTCGCCGCAAAGGTAATGGCCAATCCGACGTCGGTGGTACATATCTTTCCTCCCATAAGCGGCCGTGTTGTGGCGCTCAAGGTTCTGCCGGGCCAGGAGGTGAGCAAGGGCCAACAGATCGGCATGCTACAAAGCAGCGATGCTGCGCAGACACGCGCCGATTTCCAGAAGGCCAAGATCGAAGCGGCTCGCGCCGATCTGCAGTTGCAACGCGCCAGGGACCTGCTACAGCACGAGGTCATGGCGCAGCGCGACTTCGATGACCTAAAGGCGATGGACGACGCGGATCACGCGGAGTTGGAACGGGCTCGGCAAGCTCTGCGTATTCTCGGTTTTTCAGAAAACGACACCTCCGACACGATTCCCATTCATTCGCCCATTAGCGGCGTAGTACTCGACGTGGGAACCGCGGTGGGTGAGTTACAGCGCTCTCTCGACAATGCGAACGCCATCGCCACCATTGCCGATATCAATCCTATCTGGGTCGTCGGCGATCTCTACCCGCGCGATCTTGGCTCGGTACACGTAGGGCAACCAGTAGAAATCAGCGTGAATGGCTATCCGGATCAGGTGTTTCATGGCGCGATCGATAACATTTCGGATGCGGTCGATCCGACGACGCTGACGCTTAAGGTTCGCGTGGTGCTTGAGAATTCCCAGCACAAGCTGAAGCCACAGATGTATGCAACGATCACGGTTACAAATAACAAAGGTACGGGAATCGTGGTGCCCTCGCCCGCAGTTATCCAGAACGGCAAGGAAGCGTTCGTGTTTGTACAGACCTCTCCGGGCAAGTATGCCCGCCGCACGGTGACTCTTGGGACAACACACGACACATCGTACGAAATCACGCAGGGGCTCGCAGACGGCGATACGGTTGTTTCCTCGGGAGCCGAGCTGCTGCGCGAATCAGAGGAACAATAATGCAAGGGATGATTGGCACCCTTCTGCGCTTTCGCAATGTTGTGCTGATTATTTTCATCGCGTCCCTCGCAGTCGGCGCTTTTGCATTCCTCCAGTTGGACATCGAGGCGTATCCGGATCCTTCGCCTCCGATGGTCGAGTTCATCACTCAGGACCCGTCGTGGTCTGCCGAGGAAATGGAGCAGCAGGTGACCGTGCCCCTGGAAGCGGGGTTAAATGGTACGCCGAAGCTCGAGCAGATTCGGTCGATCAGCATTTTCGGGCTGAGCGATGTGAAGATGTACTTCTCCTTCGACAGCGACTACTTTATCGATCGCCAGGAGGCGCTCAATCGCCTGCAAGGGGTGAACCTGCCGAACAATCTACAGCCGCAGCTTTCGCCGGAGTCGCCGATCGGCGAAATTTACCGGTATCAACTAACCGGTCCCGATCACTCGCTGAATGATCTGAAGGCCACGCAGGACTGGCTGGTGGTGCGCGAACTGAAGCAGGTGCCGGGCATCATCGATGTGGCAACATTCGGCGGTACAACAAGACAGTACCAGGCGGAGATCGATCCCCATAAGCTGCTCGCGATGGGCGTGACCATGACGCAAGTGGTCAATGCCGTCCAGAACAGCAACGCGAATGCCGGCGGAAACTATCTGACGCTAGGCAGCCAGAGTGTCAATGTGCGGGGCATCGGTCTGTTGCACTCGCTCACGGACATGAACAATATCGTCATCGCCCAGCGCGGCGGCACTCCGGTGCTGCTGAGCGATGTTGCCACCGTTCAGGAAGGCCATCAACCTCGCCTGGGGAAGGTTGGGCGAGATGAGAATCCCGACATTGTGCAAGGCATCGTGCTGCTACAGAGGGGCGGCATTTCCCTTCCCGCGCTGGCGGGCATTCGCCAGAAGATCCACGATCTGAACACCGGGAACCTGCTTCCGCCGGGCATGCAGATCAAGACGATCTATGACCGCACGAGGCTGATCGACACCACAACACACACAGTGCGGCACATCATCATCACCGGGCTGATCCTGGTGACCCTGGTGCTGCTCAGCATGCTCGGCGACCTGCGCCTCACACTGATTGCTGCGATCACAATTCCCTTCGCCGTACTGTTCGCGTTCGCGATGATGGTGCTGACCAACCATTCGGCAAACCTGATTTCTATCGGCGCAATTGACTTCGGCATTCTGGTCGATGCTTCCATCGTTGTGCTGGAAAGCGTGCATCGCAAGGTTTCGCGCCGGGTGGAAGGCGAGGACGTAGGCGAACTGATCATGGAAGGCGTGAGCGATGCGGCCAAGCCCGTACTATTTGCGACCCTGATCATCATGGTCGCGTTCATCCCCTTGTTCACGATGCAAGGGGTTCCGGGTAAGATCTTCGCGCCGATGTCCGTAACCTATGGCTTTGCATTAACCGGCGCGTTGATTTTTGCGCTGGTCTTCGCCCCCGTGCTGGGCTCATTCGCCATTCCCAAGCAAATCAAGCACGAGGCAACGGAGACCTGGTTGAGCGCGTTTCTGCGACGCTACTATGATCGGGGTCTGATACTCGTTCTTCGGTTCAGCAAACTTGCGTGGATTATCGCCTTGGCGTCGCTTGCAGGGGCGGTACTGCTCTTCGAATTGGTCGGTGGCGAATTCATGCCGGCACTCGAAGAAGGCAACCTGTGGATTCGCGCTACGATGCAGCAGGATATCTCTTTCGAACAATCGGAGAAGCTCACTGACGATATCCGCGGAACCCTGCGCACGTATCCCGAAATTACGCAGGTGGTATCGCAGCTCGGCCGGCCCGATGACGGTACGGACGTGAGCACTTTCAACAATGCGGAATTTTTGGCCGATTTGAAGCCGGTTGACCAATGGCGCTCGCAATTTCACAGGAACAAGGAGGTCCTGATTGCGTCAATACAGCACGACTTCAAGCGCTTTCCTGGCATCGACTTCAACTTCTCGCAAAATATTCAGGACAATGTTGAAGAGGCGATGTCGGGCGTGAAGGGCGAGAACTCACTCAAGCTTTTCGGTGACGATTTCGATGAGTTGACGCGCATCGCGGATCAGATTCAGGGAATCATGAATGGCGTGCCCGGCATTACGGATGTGGGTGTCTTCCATGTGAGCGGGCAACCCAGCCTTATGGTCTCCATCGACCGGATGAAAGCCGCGCGCTACGGCCTGCAGCCGCAGGATGTGAACAGCATTGTTCAAGCGGCGGTGGGAGGAGCTCCAGTGACGCAGATCATCGATGGCGACCGCCGTTTCGACTTCGCAGTGCGGTATTCCAAGGAGTTCCGGGATACTCCGGATGCGATCGGCAAGATTCTGGTGCCAACCCCGGATGGAACCCAGGTTCCGCTCAGCTCCATCGCGAACGTGGGGCTGCGCAACGGCGCCTTCATGATTTATCGCGAGGGTGGCAGACGGTTTATCCCAATTAAGTTCAGCGTTCGCGGGCGCGATCTCGCCAGCGCGATTCAGGACCTGCAACAGCAGCTCGGTAACAAGGTAAAGCTGCCGACCGGCTACAACTACACCTGGGCGGGCGAGTTCGACAGCCTGCGCAAAGAGCAGCAGAGACTGGCGGTGATTATTCCGGTGAGCGTGGCGATCATCCTGCTGCTGCTCTACATCCAGTTTCGCACCTGGAAAGATGCGTTCATCATTGTAGGCATGCTGCCCTTCGCGTGGATCGGCGGCGTGGTTGCCCTGTTCATCACACATACCTCCTTCAGCATTTCGGCTGCGGTCGGTTTTACTTCCCTGACCGGCGTGGCGACTCTGGGGGCGGTCGTTTTCCTCTCCGGCATCCGGCGGGCGCAGCGAGAAGAGGGGCCGGTGCGCGGCCTGGAGAAAGGCTGCCTGGATGAAATGCGACCGGTGACGATGGCATGCATGGCTGCAGGGCTGGGGCTTCTGCCGGCGGCGGTGGCAACTGGGATTGGTTCCCAAACACAGCAGCCGTTGGCGCGCGTAGTCGTCGGAGGAATGGTGTCTACGCTACTCGCGATCCTGTTCGTGATTCCGCTAATGGCTCGGCAGCGAAGGAAAAAGGGCGAACCCGACGAGACGGAGCTGCAGGCTGGATGACCGACTCGCGTCTTTCCAAGGGCGCGACCATTTTTCTGTACCGGGACTGCCTTGCGGTTGACCCTATTGCGGGGGCTGGAGCCAGTGGCTAGGGGTAGAGCGTGCGATCTCTAGCTCTTCTTCGGTCATGTCGACCGAGATGTCGGCGAAGAGAGGAGTGCTCAGATAGCGTTCTCCCGTGTCGGGTAGCATGCAAAGAATCGTCGATCCGTTGGGAGCTTCGGCGCTCACCTGCAGCGCGGCGGTGAAGGTCGCACCGGAGGTGATGCCGACGAAGATTCCTTCTTTGCGGGCAAGTTCCCTGCTCCAGTGCATCGCGTCCGCATTTTTGATGCGAAGGATCTGGCTGATGACTTTCATGTCGACGGCGTCGCCGGCGAGTTTCGGGATGAAATCCGGGCTCCAGCCTTGCTGTGGATGGGGATGCCAGACGGGATGGCTGCCCGCACCCGAACCATCGGGGTTGCGCTGCTGCGGAATACCGCTCGAGAGCATGGCCGCGTCGTCGGGCTCGCCAACGACGATCTTCGTTTCTGGCCGCTCCTTTGCGAGCACGCGGCCGACGCCTTTAAGCGTGCCGCCGGTGCCAAATCCCGTCACCCAGTAGTCGAGCCGTTCGCCCTTGAAATCCTCCAGTATCTCCACAGCCGTTGTTCGTGAGTGGAATTCGGCATTGGCTTCATTTTCGAACTGACGTGTGAGAAACCAGCCGTGCGCTTCGGCTAGTTCAATCGCTTTGGCGACCATGCCTGTCCCCCTTCCCGCGGCAGGGGTGACAACAACCTTCGCTCCGAGGAAGCGCATCAGTCTGCGGCGCTCGACGCTGAAGGTCTCTGCCATCGTCACGACGAGCGGATATCCTTTCTGCGCGCAGACCATCGCTAGGCCGATTCCGGTATTACCGCTGGTCGCCTCGATCACCGTCTGGCCCGGCTTGAGTTTTCCAGTGCGCTCCGCATCCTCGATCACGCCCAGGGCGAGACGATCCTTGACGGAGCCGAGTGGATTGAACGCCTCGATCTTGACGAAGAGATTTACATCGGGCGGTGCGAGCTTGTTGATCCTGACGACGGGGGTGTTGCCGACTGTTTCAAGGATGTTGGCGTATCTGTGTCCCATTCACTGCTCCTTTGCATGCACGCAAGTGTTCGCTTCATTGTCAATAATCGACGCTTGTCCAAGATAACGCTTTTTCGTGATTATGGATTATGTCTTAGTTCGCGAAGGTGGGCACACCCGCCGTAAATATCCGGAGAAGACCTCGCGGCATACAATTCTCTTGCGGACTTCCAGAAATAGCGGCCATAATGTCGCTTCGTCAATAACCAGGATCGATATAGCGGAGGTGGTTCATCGCCCTTCATATCCCGTCTAAAATTCGCGCGACAGCGAAGTGGCTTTGGTCCAACACTGAAACCGTAACAAGATGGTGTCAGGCTCTTGTACTCCTTGTAGCAAGTGTTTTGACATCGGAATGGTTTGTACGTAGCGAGTTGCCGACTCTGAAGCCTCGGCCTTCCGCCACAGTGGGTGTAAGGACACAAAAGGTTACAGAGGGATGCCTGGTCACCGTGAACGTGCGCATAGCGAATGGCGGCAAGGAGTCGTTTGACGCGAGCAAGGTTCATCTACAAGCCTGGCAGCATGATCCACTCGCGCCCCGCGGCTGGCAGAAGTTTATCGACGTTAACGAGCTTGAGCGTCCTCCGGCGATCATCGACCTCACCCTCGACGGGGCAAGCCGGGGCCAGCTGGTCAGATCGTTTGGTCCGGGTGAAGACGCCGAGCAAGAATTTACCTGGGTCGTCGCCAGCACCCCACCCGGAACCTACACATTCCATGTGGATGTAGAGGATCAAGGTCAGGCAGTGGCCCATGCGCGCTATTGGCAGGAAGGCTTGTGCCCATAGTGTGATGATGGTGGTGTATGTGGCTTGACATGGTGGACACAGTTTTGCCGCTCCGGGTTCGTGACAGCACCGCAAACCGATTGAGGCGCCGGCAGCTACCGCAATGTAATGTCGCGGATCAGCATGCTATTGACTATGCGCACGTTTCCACCCGCTTATCGATGACTTTCTGCTCAGCTAAGACAGGAATTTAGGTTTTTCTCAGGGGCCTCGGAGTGTATACCCCTCAAGGAGCTACATCACACTTAATTATTTTCTGCCCGCTGGTGGACCTTAACGAAGGAGTGAGGGGAGCACGATACGATGAAGCAGGGCGGAATGAGTGTTGCAGATGGACACTCGTTCTCGGCAAAGTGTCGGCTACTCTCTTTCCGAGGGCTTAGATTCGTGACGATTCTGTTGAATGCGGTTGAAGCCCGCGTGCTCGGGGCTCTGGTGGAGAAGGAAATCACTACGCCGGAATACTATCCCCTATCACTGAACGCGGTGGTGAATGCGTGCAACCAGAAGAACAATCGCGAGCCGGTGATGAGTCTGGATGAGGATACGGTGCGGCAGGCACTGCATGGTCTCGAAGACGATCGGCTTGCCGGGCCAAGGCGCGGCGGGGACAGCCGGGTGACCAAGTATGAGCATCATTTGCAGGAGGTCTTCAACTTTACGCGGGGCGAGGTGGCTGTGCTGTGCGTGCTTCTGTTGCGTGGGGCGCAGACCCCTGGCGAGCTGCGCGGACGCACGGAGCGCATGCACCGCTTTGAGGAGCTTGACGACGTGCTCGGCGTTTTGCAGCGGTTGATGCAGAGGGAGCCACCGCTGGCTAAGGCGCTTCCTCGGCAGCCGGGCACGAAAGAAACTCGCTATGTCCATCTGCTTTCGGGCGAGGTTGAGGAGCTGGCGATCGAATCGGGTTACGGAACGGTCGCTGCTTCCAGCGATGAGCGTCTTGCTCGGCTGGAAGCGGAGGTGATTGAGTTGCGGCATGAAGTGGCGGAACTCAAGGAACGGTTGGGGAAGATCGTTGGGTGAGCGAGACTATCTGGAACGAGAAACGAGGTTAAGAATCATGCGTGCTGCCGTGCTTCACCGTCCCGGGCAAATGAGCGAGAATCCGCTGGTATTGGAAGAGCGGGCTATGCCTTCTCCTGGCCCGGGCGAGGTCTTGTTGCGCGTCGAAGCCTGCGGAGTCTGCCGGACCGATCTGCACATCACGATGGGTGAGCTTAAGCCTATGCGGGATGAGGTCATTCCAGGGCACCAGATTGTTGCGCGGATTGCGGGGCTGGGTGATGGCGTTGCGGCGGGGCTGCCGGCGATGGACGAACGTGTTGGCGTTTCATGGATGGGCGGCGTGGACGGAACCTGCCTGCTGTGTCGGAAGCGTAAGGAGAACCTATGCGATCATCCGGTGTTCACAGGCTATTCGGTGAATGGCGGATATGCGGAGTACACGGTGGCGCGAGCTGACTTCTGCACGCCGCTCCCGGAGGAGCCGAAGGCCGAGGAGCTGGCGCCACTGCTATGCGCGGGGATTATCGGATTTCGGAGCCTGCGGGTGGCGGGAGTGGAGCACGGGGATCGGGTAGGGCTGTTCGGGTTTGGGTCGTCGGCGCATCTGGCAATCGAGATTCTAAAGGCCTGGAACTGCGAAGTTTATGTAGCGACTCGCGGAGAGTCGCACCGACAGATGGCGCGGGAACTGGGCGCGACATGGGTGGGCGATGCGCTGGATCGGCCTCCAGAGCCGCTGGATTGCGCAGTAACGTTTGCACCGAGCGGCGATGTGGTGCTGGCGGCGCTCGCTGCGCTACGCAAGGGCGGAGTGGTGGCGATCAATGCCATCCATCTGGATCGCATGCCTCAGTTCGACTACGACAGCCTGCTATGGGGAGAGCGGCAATTGCGCAGCGTGGCGAACATGACGCGCGAGGATGCGCGGGACTTTCTGAAGATGGCGCAGGAGATTGGGATACGGCCCAAGACGACGCTGTTTTCTCTCGAAGATGTGAATGCGGCGCTGAGTGCTGTCTACCGGGAGACGATCGACGGGGCCGCAGTGGTGCTGTGTTGAGCAGAGCCTGGGACTGGGATTAGCCGTTAGGGAGTAGACAGACGCGTCGCAACCAGCGAGCTGCAAAGAAAAAGCCCGGCCACCAGGCGGGCTTCTGTTTGAAGGCTCAGGCTAGAGCTTTTCGTAGAATTCACAGGCGGAACAGGAGATGTAGACTCCCCCAGGAACGGCGCGCTCGCGGTCCTTGACCCGCTTAACGATCCGGGTGGGTTTGCTGCACTTAGGACAATCGGTGCTCTTTGTCGTGTCCATTACTTTCGCACGGTCTGCGGTCTTCGCAATCTTGGCCATGAAAGGCTATCTCCTCACGATTCTGTTCTATGGCTCTCACCCACATTGGGGAGGCGCACGGCGGCCGAATTTCGCGCGGTTTTGCCCCGGCTGCATCCTGGAACGATCTGGAATTGATCTTCGAGGAGTGATGGAGGGCGGTCGCTAAAGGAATCAGGCTCGCTCTAACCAGTTTACATCATGCCGAGCCGGGTTGGGGCAGGCAGGTCTGGTCTTTAGGTTAAAGGGCCTGACTCCGCGTGCCAGGGAAAACGCGTGTAGTTAAGCGGGCGGACGTCCGACCGCGAGCAGCGGATTTATCGCCGGAGGCGGTTGCTGCGGAGCGGGTGAGGTGGCGGACGGCTGGGAGGGGCTAGTTTGCGGCTGGCTGCCGGGTTGTGCTGGAGGCGGATTTGCAGGTTGGCCCGCGGTTTGAGTCTGATTTGGATCTTTGGGGAACTGGACCGGGGCCATCTGAGGTTTGCTGGCATCGCTGTCGGACGGCAATTTTTCTCCGGGATTTCTCAGGCTGGGCGGCGCATGCGGAGCAGCTTCGGCGCCGGGTTTTGTCGGGGCCTGATCGCCAAGCTTGACGATGCGGGTGTTCTGCGCAGGCTGCGTGCTCCAGTAGTCGCCCATTTCGTTTTCAGTGCGAATGACGGGCGGCTCGCCCACCTTGGCTATTTCCAGGCGGATGACGCGGTTGCCGTTAATACGGACGAATTGGACGGGCTCCGGAGGGTCGCCGTAAATCCACTCCTCGAAGGGCATGTCGCCATCGCGCTCGCGAACCTTGTTCTTTGGCTGACCGAGGGCAGCGATCACCATGTCAGTATTCATGCCCACCAGCACGTTGTGGTTGAGGATGGATTTGCGAAGGGCGGGCGGCAGCGTATCGGTATAGGCCTGTACCGGAGTCTTGAGATTAAAGTCGACGATCGGCTTGATTAGCGCCTCGACCTGGAGGCCAGTTACGTCGGGCACGTCATGCGGAAATATCAGGACGATTCGCGTGCCGGAAGGTGGACGGTCTTCATCGCGGGTGATGGGCACAGTGTTGTTCGGGTCCATGCCGATGGAGATGTGGCGCAGCCATTTGTGCTTGTGCTCCGAGCCGCCGTTGAAGTCGAGGAGGAGACGGTCTTTCTCGATCTTGATGTCGGTAAGGACGACTCGTTCTCCGGCTTTGACCGCCACGCCGTGCTCACGGATGGCATTCACGTAATCGGAACCGCTTGGCTCCATTTTGCCATTGGCGTGAAGGGTGATCGTGATGATCGGCAGAGGGCGCATGGCGAAGCCCTGCTCAGATTGGAGGAAGCGGAGGAGATCCTCGCGATTGTGGCCGGTGAGCGGGGCGGTGGGAAGCGAAATGTCTGTGGGTTGGAAATCGAGGTATTTGCCGTCAACACCCTCGGGTGTGACCGTAAAGACCTGTGCGCCCAGGGGCAACGCGAATAAAGCGAGGATCAGAAAGGTACAGAATACAGGCCCGGGGATAGAGAATAAATACCGTTTGTTGCACCTGAAGCCGCTCATAGGGCCTCCAGCATATTGACATAAGCATGGCGCGATTTTGCGAGGTTGGCAAGGGGGTTGGCCGATTATGGCGCATGTTCGTTTTGAAATGGAAAAACTGGGGTTGGCCGTCTAGCGCCTTACGGGCAGGAAGAGCAGGACCGCGAAGACCCGATTGAGCTACGCGAACCAGTTGCCGGTGCGGGCATAGATGGTCGGTTCGTTGCGAACGGGAATGTCGAGAAATGATGATAGATGGCCATGGGCGTGATGCCGACGGAGTCGGCGACGCGGCGCATGCTGACGGAGTCGGGGCCTTCGCTTTCTAGGATAGCGAGCGCGGCCTGGGAGATGCGGTCGGCGGTGGAGGATTCAGCCATCGCTCTACAGCGTATAGCGCATAAATATACGGTGGATAGTTTTTGGTTTCTGAAATGATACTGCACATGAAAGCTGTGATATTTGGCGCGACGGGGATGGTAGGGCAGGGCGTTTTGCGGGAGTGTCTGCTCGATCCGGAGGTTGAGCGGGTGCTGTCGGTCGTGAGGAACGCGACCGGGCAGCACCACGAAAAGCTGCGCGAGCTGGTTCACGGTGACTTTCTGGATTTTTCGGGGATTGAAGGGGAGTTGGCGGGTTACGATGCGTGCTTCTTCTGCCTGGGGGTTGTCGGCGGCGGGGATGTCGGAGGATGAGTACGAGCGCGTGACTTACGGATTCACGATGGCAGCGGCGCGGGCTCTGGTGAAGGTCAGTCCGGGGATGACGTTTGAATATATTTCGGGCGCGGGGACGGATAGTACGGAGAAGGGACGCTCTCCATGGGCGCGAGTTAAGGGCAGGACAGAAAATGCGCTGCTTGCGCTGCCGTTCAAATCGGCGTACATGTTTCGGCCGGGGTTTATCCAGCCGCTGCATGGGATCAAGTCGAAGACGAAATCCTATCGGGTCTTCTACATTGTGCTGGGACCCCTTCTGCCGGCGCTCAGGGCAATCTTTCCTCGTTCCATGACGACGACCGAGCAGCTGGGGCGCGCGATGATCGCGGTGGCCAAGCATGGGTATCCGAAGAAGGTGCTGGAGTTACGGGATATTATCGGCATTGTTTCGAACTGAGAGAACGGGGGAAGACTGCATGTGTTTTTCTGCGGCAGCGAATTTTACAGGCAGTGGAGTGCTGGGCACGATCGGGGTCGTGACTCTGACGAGGGTGAAACACAGGCGGGAACTGCTCTTTGCATCGCTCCCTACGCTCTTTGCTGTTCACCAGTTCACTGAAGGATTCGTCTGGCTGGGGCTGGATGGAGTTTTATCACCCGCGGTTACGAATGCCATGGCAGCGGCCTTCATGTTGTACGCGCAAGGACTGCTTCCGTTTTTGCTGCCGCTCAGCGTGGTACTTTTCGAGCCTGATGCCAGAAGCCGGAGGCGCATGCTGCCGTTCCTTGCAGTTGGATGCCTGACGGCTCTCTATATACTCTGGGCGCTGATCGCCTATCCAACGCAGACCTTCATCCGGAACAACAGCATCGTATACATCAATCCCGCCACTAACAACACCGTCATTGCGGTTCTGTATGTCATCGCGACGTGCGGTTCACTCCTGTTCTCCAAGGTCAAGGACATGGTGATCTTCGGTCTGGCGAATGTGGCGATTCTGCTGATCGTGATGGCGGTGAAGAGATACGCATTCACTTCACTATGGTGCGCCTACGCAGCGGTGGCGAGCGTGATCATCCTCGTGTACTTCTGGAAGAGTCACGGAGAAAGACCGTTCCGGTACGTTGAGGCGATGTAGTCCCCACTGTCAGTCCCCAGTCCCCCGAGCCAAATCGTTGGCGGCTTCTGCGGCGAGGTATTCCCGCAGGTCGCATCGTTCGGCGATGAGTTCGCGGAAGTGTGCGTCCGGTATTCGCTGCTGTGCTCGATGCCCACGGCGAGGGCTGCGGCGGCGCGGCCGCGTATTGGGCTTCGTGGCGACGGATGGCGTCTGCGAAGGTGTATTCGGCGACGGACCAGGGACGGTTGAGAGGGTCGCGGTTGGCCGATCCCGAGAGGAGAGATGAGGCGCGGGCGATTCTTTTTGGGGTGCTGGAATCTGGCACCGCAACTTTTCAGAGTTCGTCTCAACAAAGAGAAAAATGTTCTCACCGTACACATATTGACGAACGGGAATATGAACCTAGCCTATTTTGATTTCAAGCAGGTTCACGTGTAACCCCAATGTCGTGCAGTTGAAGCCATTCGAGCGGTGCGTGTTTGTCATTGCAGTTCTAGAGAACACCTGACGCGCCGTCGTCGCGAATGCTGGTTGTGGCGGACCGAGTCAAGTATTTTGCGACAGCCACCTCCAGATTGAAATGCATCGCCTCACGTCCGAGGCTCTTACCCAGCGATGACCGCTGGACCATAGTCAGCACCTGTGGGTTGAGTCCGACCAACCACACCGATACGCCTAGCTCGCGCTGCCTCTTCTCGGCTTCGGTCAACATTTTGAGGGCCGTGTACTCCAGATCGGGCACGCCGCTGAGGTCGAGCACTATCACCTCAGGCTTCGCCTCATCGAGCAATGGCTTCATCTTCTGTCCAATTTGCGCCGCGTTGGCGAAGAAAATCCGGCCTTCCAGACGCAGCAATAACAGCCCGGGAAAGCTTTCGTCGTCAGGATTGTCTTTTGTACGTGGCCGGAATACATTGGTTCCCGGCTTGCGCCTCAGCTCGTAAACGGGTGGATCGGCTGCCTGAGACGCAAGCGCCACCAGCGACACCACGATGGCAACAATGATTCCTTTCAAGGTCCCCAGCAGCACCACCCCGGCAAAAGCGGTGAGGGCCCAAATGAACTCCGTCCGCCGCACACTGAGGATGTCGCGGAACTCGACCGGACGGATCAACCCGATCGAGTAGACGATGACAACGGCGGCCAGTGTTGCTTGCGGCATCATGGCGATGAGCGGGGAAAGGAAAAGCATCGTTACGAGGGTGGTGCCGGCTGTCACCAGTTCTGCCAACTGCGTGCGAGCTCCCGCAAGACTGTTGACAGCGGTCTGGGTGGTGCCGCCACCGGCGGGCATGGCTCCGAGGAAAGCGCCACCCGCATTCGCCAGACCAGTCGCCAGCAACTCCCGGTTCGCCTGAGGAGGTGGTTCCTTACTTTTGGCGAAGGCCCGCCCAGCAGCGATGGTCTCAGTAAAGCTCATTAACGCAATCCCCAAAGCTCCTGGCCAGAGCCGAGCGGCGAGAGAGAAGTCCGGTACAGTGATCGGAGGTAATCCACTGGAGACCCGGCCAACCAGCTCCACACCGTGAGCCTGTAAGCCAAGAAGGCGTACGCCGAAAATTCCCACAGCCACCGCAATCAGGGGAGCAGGTGCTCGCGGTACAAGCCACTCCATTCCCACCAGCAGCGCGATCATGAAGATTCCAACGGCTAATGTGGCTAGAGATGTCTCCGGAATGCCGTGGACGATGGCAAGCAGATTGTGGAGGAAGGTGCTCTTGGGAAAGTGGACTCCGAGGATCTTCGGGACCTGGTCGAACACAATGACCAGTCCGATCCCAGCCTTGAACCCGATCAGCACCGGCTCCGAAATGAAGTTAGCGATGAAGCCCAGTCGCAGCACGGAAGCCATGACCAGCATGGCTCCAACTAATAGGGTTAGCATGGCCGCAGCTCGCAGCAGCGATGCCGGATCGCCACCGGGCGCCACTTCACCAAGCTCAGCCGCGGCCAGAATGGCAAGCGTTGTGGTGGTGCTCACGCTAAGCACACGAGAGGTCCCTAGCACCGCATAGATCACCATCGGCAGGAAGGCGGTGTAGAGTCCCACCTGTACCGGCAGTCCGGCAATGGTGGCATAGGCCATCGCCTTCGGTATGACGACCGCCGCAGTAGTGAGGCCGGCCAGGACATCTGGCCGCAACCAGTCCTTCCGGTAGCCGTACAGCCAATTCGGCATCAGCAGGAAGCTACCGGGTTGACGGTCAGTGGACACGATCCTTCACGATCCAATGTTGAATTGTTGACGATCATGCCCCGCGGGGAATCCTAGTTATCTCGCGGAGGAGTTTCTACAGGGGTGTTTGGCGCGGGGTCAAGTTTATCAGGTTAAGGGTATTGTTCGGCCAGAATTCTCGCGCGCTAACCGTTGTGTTTTGTGTTGATTGGAGGCAAGATTACTTTGGGCAAGGCATGACAGCCAGCTCGAGTCGGGAACTACCCCACTCAAGCCAGCAGAAGGCTTGAAATGGGCCACCAGCCGGTCCCTCTTAAGATAACGGGCTTTCGTGGGCCACCAGCGAAGCCAGGGTGGAATCTCCAGGCGATCCAGAAAGCGTGGGTGAGTCAAGGAAGCATAGGCGGCAGGGCGGCTTCGTCCTTCTGTAAAAACAGCCCCACTCAAGCCAAAATCAGACTCGCATGCGCCACCTCCAAAGACAGCGCGCTTGAGTACCTTCGCTGCCTAGGGTTCGCGGCCGTAGCAACTGAAGGTGAGAAAGTGGTCTTCACCTTCATGCTAATAACGCTTCAGGCCCAATGGCATGACGGAATTGTATCGACGACACCACACTTCTGGCCATGCACATTCCCACATTTGGCGATAATACCGCCAGATGTGGGGTACCCAATTCTTTCCGGGTTTCTGTTCGACGCAAATTCGCGACTAGCCCTTCCAGTGGTTGTGATTGAGCTGGTAGTCGTGGAGGCGGTTGAGATCGTCACTCAACACATCTCGATCGCGAGGCGACAGCCGCTCGTCGTTAGACGATTTTTTGAGCGAATCGATGACGTCGTTCAAAAGACCGTTATCGAAACGGCCTTGATCGAGGTCGGCCTGCATTTTGGTGAGCTCCTCTTTGGTCCTGTCAAGACGCTCGTTTTCCTTTTCGCTCGCGCCTCGAGCACTCCAAATATGGTCAAGGTCTGACCTGATGTCAGAGAATATCTGGCCCCGCCAGTGGTCGCCCTGGTAGCGTGCATCCCGATCGTGGTACCAGTCCTGCGCGGAAGCAATCGATGTTGCGCATGCCAGAATCAAAACTGCTGTCATGACGTGTTTC
Source organism: Silvibacterium sp. (assembly GCA_049588475.1). Lineage (GTDB taxonomy): Bacteria > Acidobacteriota > Terriglobia > Terriglobales > Acidobacteriaceae > Silvibacterium. The sequence goes on from JBAVYX010000443.1 coordinate 19,975, forward strand.
ATGTCTACCCCTTCAGTCGATTTCCCGGAGACGTCCTCGATGCGATCCAATAGATCGGCTTCCCTGCCTCCCAGGTATGTCAATCAGTCGGATGCCTCCCTGCGCTGCATGGATGCCGGCCACGCAATCAGCAAAGTGATATCAGGCTGGAGAAAGCCAAACCCTCCTTGCCTCGTTGGTGAATGGTGACCTCTCCGCCGTTAACGAATAGGCATTGCCCTGCACCACATCGTCGACGGATTGCAAACGATGCGGCAACTTGCTGCTGATCGAACGGCACAGGCCCAATTGACAACGGATGCGATAGTGGACGAGTGCCTTTTTGCACCAGGCAACGTTGTCCGACGAGCGAAAACAGATGGAGAAATCGGAGGATGCCCTTTCAGAAAGGGCTCGCTTTCATCCTTGCACTGGCAAGCGCAAGGAAAGTTGGAGGCATCGCGGTCTTGTCTTCCTGAGCCAGAGCTGGAGTCGTTGCCCAGCAGAAAATTGGGTGCCTGCGTTTCTTGAAGGTGTCTGGAGACGTACATTGGTTATTCCAACTGACACGAGCGGGAATCAGACTAATCCGCTTGTGTGATCGTAGCCGAGCGGTCCGCATCGACGCGCTTGTGTTCATTAAATTCAGGTAATCGGCAAAAAATTGAGCTGCAGCCAGCTTCGAGTTGGATTGCGAATACTGTGCGGCGGATGTGGGCTATGTTTCTAACGGGGAGTTTCCAAGGGGGTGTTAGGCGTGGGGATTGCTTCGCCTTCGAGCGGTCATGCGAGTGAGGCTTCTTCCCTGCTCGGCGTTTGGATGCCACTGATCTAAACGATCTCAGGCGGCGACGGAAACTGCCCCCCTCCAGCCAACAGACAGTAGGCTTGAATGGGCCACCCTCAGCCCACGTCTATTGTTTGTTGACCAGGGGCGAGGCGCTCACGCTTATCTTTATGGCATCAAAATAATGGTTTTGACCTTCATCCTCGTATTCATCGGTTATGGAAAAGTCGGCTTCCGAGAGCAGGCGGCGGTACTCCTCGGCTCCAAGGGAACGTGATTCCAATCCCGTCATCGCATCGTTCCCAACTATTGGCTCTGCAGTAGCCGTAAACAGCAGGCGGCCACCTGACACGAGTATGTCGGCGAACCTTTGGATCAGATGCCGTTGATCTTCGGGAGAAAGCAGGAAGATGAGCCCCACTGCTAAAACGCCATCAAACGTTCGATCGAAAAACGTCGAATCCTGGACGGCTTCGCAAACCACGGGCGTGTTCGGGAGATTGCGTCTGAATGCCTGGACCAAAGATGGTGCGGCATCAACGCCAAAGACGTTAAGTTCTTCGACGACCAGAACCTCGGTAATGGGAAAACCGGGCCCGCAGCCCAGATCAATCACCGCAGCTCCGCGTGGCAGCGTTCTGGCCCACTTCCGCACCTCATTCACGCCGACCCCGGTAGAACGGCCACTGCCACGGCGGGCCAGAAACTCCACCGCGACCCCTTCGTATCCATTCGATCGATCCATATGAACTCCCTGTAATAAGAATAGATTCGCAGCCGAGTGGCTGCCGTGCGGAAGTGGCTGCTCGGCTTGATCCGTGCTGAAATGTCCTGTTGTTCAGCAAATAAATCCCTACCCGTTCATTACGGTATGAAAGTCTCGTACCAGCTTCGGAACTGTCCCACTCAAACCAACAGAAGGGTTGAATGGCCACCCTCGGCAGAGTCCTTGTACGATCTTTCTTTGCGCGAAAAGGCATCGCCCCATTTCGGCATCACGTGCTGATCGATGTCGGCCCAGGTCAGGAGAATTATGTCGAGCGAATGAAATGCAATCGGATCAAGAGTGACCTTGCACGTGGTTTCCAGCCTTGACGGGTTCATCGCGAGGAAGGACAACAGTGTTTCTGGCTAGAGGTCAATGGAAAAGTCTACGAAGCCGGGGTTTCCATTTCCGAGGAAGAAGCCGCGACCTTCGTCCAAGCCATAGACTGTTATGTGCTCGGCTCTCGCACGTATAAACACGCGCTTGAACTGGGCTGGCCATATGGCGATACTCCGACGGTAGTGGTGACCGGCAGAGAATGGCCACCGGCGAGGGAGAGCGTCGAGTTCTATTCTGGTAATCTCGAGACGCTCGTTGACGTGAAACTCGCACCGCGATTTCGAAACATCTGGCTGGCTGGTGGGGCCATGTTATGTCAGCGTTTTCTCGAACTCGGCCTAGTGGACGAAATCAGGTTGACCATAGCCCCTGTCCTGTTGGGTGACGGACTCCGGTTATTCGATGGTTTCCTAAGGGAAGAAACGTGGGGTTTGAAGAACGTGGTCGCCTACAAGAATGGTTTTGTTGAGCTGTCATACGCCGCCTCCACCTCGTGAGAGCAATCAGAAGAGAACGCCAACTAATGGGTGGCGGGCTGGACCGCAAAGACTGCCGACATCCCCGATAAAGTCAACCGCGCCTGCGCGGCCCTTCATCATCGACATTCTGCATGACGCACTACACTAGCTATCTCGCGGGGGAGTTTCTGCTGAGGTATTGGGCGTGGGGATTGCTTCGGCTTCGAGCGATGCTAAAGAAGGCGAAGGTCCTTCCCTGCTCGGCGTCTGGATGCCACTGATCTGCACGATCTGAGGCGCCGCTGGCGCTTGTGGTCCCATGGCGGCTTCGTGCTGGCGGCGGGTGGCGGCGTCGATGTCGACGGGGATGCCTCCGGGGACGATGACGGGCTGGGCGTAGCGGTACTTCAGGTCGCGGGTGGCGGGGAACATTACGAAGATAAGAACAAGGATGACGATGGCACAGACCAGGCTACCTTCAGGGCCATAGCCTCCGCCGGTGATCCAATACGGGCCGACGGAGTTGCTGGCGATAACGGGCGAGAAATTAGTCATGCCGCTGATGGGCAGGCCGAAGAGGATGCCCATGGTGGCGTTCCAGGCGAAGTGGAATCCCCAGCCAACCCAGAGGGCGCGCGTGCGGAGATAGGCGATGGAGAGAAGCCATCCGGCGAGGATGGTGACCAGGGTGCTGGCGGTGGTTGCGCCGGGATTGTTGAGATGGATAAGGCCGAAGAAAACGGAGCCTACGAGGGTCGCGACGGTAGGGTTGGTGGCTTCGATGAGGCGTTGAAAGGGATATCCGCGGAAAGCGACTTCTTCGGCAAGCGCGACGATGGCGAGGGCGGCGAGATTGGGGAAGATGAGGCCAAATTGCCGTTGGGTTGTGTAGAGGGTCACGGCCAATCCGCCGATAAGGGCGATGGGTAGAACGCAGGCGATCATGCCGGACCAGCCGAGGGCGGCTCCGATGGCGAATTCACGCCCCCAGCCGGGGCGGCGGACGAGGCCCATGGCTTTGATGGGTTCGCGCTGGCGCTGGCCCATGTAACCCATGGCTGCATATCCGACAACCAGAAGAAAGAGCAGAACGGTGCGGTTGACGAATTCTAGCCAGTCTTCGGAGCTGATGCTGTTGGCTGCTCGTTCGGCGACGGCCCTGGCAAAGATGAAATAGATGATGGCGATGAAAAACCAGCCGAGGGCGCGGAGACGCGCGGCGAAGGTCATGCGCACGCTCCTGTAGAGATAGCCTGGGTTGAGCCCACTCCGGTCGAGATAGTGTTGGGGTATCGGCCAGTCATCCAGTGGTGTAGAACTGCGCGATGTTGCGGAATTTTTCGTAGCGCTGCGCGACGAGATCGTCGACGGACAACGCCTTTAGATCGTTGAGGTGCCAGTGGAGCTTTTCCGCGAGCTGCTTCGCTGCTTTCTCGGGGTCTTCGTGTGCGCCGTTGCCGGGCTCGGGGACGATGTCGTCGACGCAGCGGAGCTCCTTGACGTCTGCGGCGGTGGCCTTCAGGGCCGCAGCGGCCTGGGCGCGCTTCGATGCGTCGCGCCACATGATGGAGGCACAGGCCTCGGGCGAGATGACGGAGTAGATGGCCTTCTCGAAGATGAGGACGCGGTCGGCGACGGCTAGAGCCAATGCGCCTCCGGAGCCGCCTTCGCCGGTGATGGTGGCGATGGTGGGGACGCGAAGACGCGACATTTCGCGAAGATTGCGGGCGATGGCTTCGGCCTGACCACGCTCCTCGGCGCCGATGCCGGGGTTGGCTCCCATGAGGTCGATGAAGGTGAGGACGGGGCGACCGAATTTTTCGGCAAGCTTCATAGCGCGGAGAGCCTTGCGGTAGCCTTCCGGGTCGGGCATGCCGAACTTGCGCAGCACCTTCTCTTTCGTAGACCGGCCCTTCAGGTTGCCGATCACCATTACCTCTTCGCCTGCTGCTCCGTCTTCGCCGGGAAAGCGGGCGAAGCCGCAGAGCATTGCGGGGTCGTCGCCGAAGGCACGATCGCCGTGAATCTCGCTGAAGTCGGTGAAGATGGTTTCAATAAATTTCATTGGATCGGGCCGTTGCGGATGACGGGCCAACTCTGTCTTGATCCATGCGGGAGGCTTTGATTCTACCTCTGTTTGGGGCTGGTGCGGAGCGCCTGGAGCTTGATCGGTCATAGGCAAAGATTGAACCTGGAACTCGCCCAGAGAATGCGGAGGAGTTCGGTCGCTCGTTTGATTGTACAAGGCGATCTGGCCGCCTTGTCTTCCAACCGTCATAAGGCAGATTGCTATGCTGCCAAGGTCCGCTGCTTCCGTTTGCCTAATGCTCGCTCTTGCATACTGTGTCATCGTATTTGCGTTATTGAGTTATTTGAATTGGGGAAACACGTTCTGCGATGGTGGAAATACCACTCACATTCTTCTGCTAGTTTTGAAGCTCACCGTTGCCATCGGGGCTGTGGATTTTGTGGCGGGGCTTTGCGATTGCGGCAATAAGCGCTGAATGAGGTATCCGTCGCGGTCAGAATTTACGAATCTCGCAATCGTCTGGCCGCATTGTGGCCATTCCAATGCTTAGTCTGGCCACTCTCCTCTACAGGGGCCATGGACCATTTCGGTTCGAGAACACTTCATTGGACGTAAAATGTCTCTTCGAGGAAGGCGCTCTGATCGTTTTTACCGCTTTGGTCGCCCCTTTTGTGACTGGATTGACGTTTGTGCGAGAGCTCATCGTGTCTTGGATTGAGCGCCGTCACAAGGTGCGGCTTTCCGCTTCTGAGAATGCACTCAGGCATCGACTCCCTAATCCAGGGCCTGGACCATGCCTCGGCCGAGAAGCAGCTCAGCGCGCTCGATGAAGGCGCGGTCGGCGGCGATGGCCTGTCCGGCGGGCTCGAGGACGACGCAGTATTCTCCGGGCTGCTCGAGATTGAGCATGAATTTGGCTGAGCCGGGAGCGGCGGCGATGATTTTCTGCAATTCAAATAGAGTGGATTCGCTGGCGCGTTCGAGAGGGATGCGGATGCGGACGTTCTGTGGCAGCCGAACCTTCACGTCCTCCAGTGCCTGAACAGAGGAGACGGCCAGCTTGGGCGCTGCGTCTTCTTCGGCGCGAAGCTGGCCGCGGACAAGAACGGGGACTTCGATGCGGAGATTGGCGGCAAGGCGCTCGTAGTCTTTGGGGAAACAGATGAGCTCGATTTTGCCGACTGTGTCTTCGAGGGATGCCTGCGCGTAGAGTTCTCCGGAGCGCTTGGACTTGGCGACTTTGAGGCCGAGGATGACACCAGCGATGGCGATTTCGTTCTCGGGAGCCTGGCCGCGGCGGCCATTGGAGGGCGCAGGCTTCATTTCAAGAGCGGTTGCAGTATCGACGACTCCAGGGAGATTGCGGAGCTTTTCAGAGTATTTGTCGAGCGGGTGGCCGGAGACGAAGAAGCCGAGGACTTCTTTTTCGGATTGGAGGCGCTGGTTCTCGTCCCAGTCGGGGACGCTGGGCAAAGCGTCAGGCTTTGTTGCAGGATGGTCGTCAAAGATGCCGAAGAGACCATGCTGTCCGGCGGCTTCATCGCGCTGAGCCTTTTGCGCGCGCTCGATAGCCTTGTCGGCGGCGGCGATGAGCTGGGAGCGGCGTCCGAGTGAGTCGAGGGCTCCGGCCTTGATGAGCGATTCGAGGACGCGCTTGTTCATCAGGCGCAGATCGACCTTTTCGCAGAACTCCCAGTAGGAGGCGAAGGTCTTGTTCTGCTCGGCGAGATCTTTGCGGGCGGCGAGGATGGAATCGATGGCGTTGCGGCCGACGTTTTTGATCGCGGTGAGGCCGAAGCGGATGGCTTTGCCATGGGGGGTGAAATCGGCGTCGGAGAAGAGAACGTCTGGTGGCTCGACGGAGATGTTCATCTCGCGGCATTCCTTGATGTACTTGACGACGTTTTCAGGCTTCGAGATTTCGGACGAGAGGAGCGCGGCCATGAATTCGATGGGATAGTGCGTTTTGAGCCAGGCCGTCTGATAGGCCACCAGCGCGTAGGCCGCGGAGTGCGACTTATTGAAGCCGTATCCCGAGAACTTCGCCATCAGATCGAAGATCTCGCCGACTGCAGCTTTGGGATGGCCAAGAGCCGCAGCACCACTCATGAAGCGGTCGCGCTGCTCGTCCATTGCCGCTGGATCTTTTTTGCCCATGGCGCGGCGCAGCAGATCGGCCTCGCCCAGGGAGTAGCTGGCGAGGACGTTGGCGATTCGCATCACCTGCTCCTGATAAACGATGACACCGAGCGAGTCTTTCAGAATTCCCTCGAGCTCCGGCAGCAGGAACTCCACTTTCCGGCGCCCCCACTTGCGCTCGATGAAGTCGTCGATCATATCCATCGGTCCGGGACGGTAGAGCGCATTTAGCGCTGTTAGATCCTCGACCGTATCCGGCTTATACCGGCGCAAAATGTCTCGCATCCCGGATGATTCAAACTGAAAGATGCCGGACGTAAGCGCGGTGTGAAAGACCCGTCTGAATGTCTCGGGATCGTCCAGCGGGACCATCTCGATATCCAGTTTCTCCCCGCTGGTCTGCTCGATTCGTTTCAGACAATCAGTGATCACCGTGAGCGTGGCGAGGCCCAGGAAGTCCATCTTCAGGAGGCCAAGTTTTTCGACTGCCTTCATGTCGTAGGCGGTGACGATTTCATCATTCTTGGCGCGACTGACGGGAACGAGGTCGGTGAGCGGACGCGGTGCGATGACGACCGCGGAGGCGTGTACGCCGGCTCCGCGGACGAGGCCTTCGAGTCTTTTAGCGGTGTCGATGAGTTCCTTTATCTGCGTATTGCTGTCGTACGCTTCCTGGAGGGGCGGCGAGTCCTTGAGAGCCTGCTCGATGGTGACGCCGATGGTGGTGGGAACGAGCTTGGCGATGCGATCGACGTCGCCATAGGGCATGTCGAGCGCGCGGCCCACGTCTTTGATAGCGGCCTTGGCGGCCATGGTGTTGAAGGTGATGATCTGCGCGACCTGCTCGCGTCCGTACTTGCGGGTGACGTAATCGATGACTTCGCCGCGGCGATTCTGGCAGAAATCCACATCAATATCCGGCATCGTGACGCGTTCGGGGTTGAGAAAGCGCTCGAAGAGCAGCACGTTCTGCATCGGATCGATGTTAGTGATCTCCATCGCATAGGCGACCAGGGAACCCGTCGCCGAGCCTCTTCCGGGGCCGACCGGAATGCCATGATCGCGCGCGTACTTTATGAAGTCCCAGACGATGAGGAAGTAGCCGGAGTACTTCATCTGCTTAATGATGCCGATCTCGAAGTTCAACCGGGTCTCGTATTCATGCACCGGCGATCGGAGCACCCCGCGAGCCTCGAGGTTCCGAACCGTCGTTTCCAGGCGCTTCTTCAGGCCTTCACGGCAGACCTGATCGAAGTAGCTGTCGATGGTGTGACCGGCGGGAACGGCGAATTCGGGGAAAGGATTTTCTACCTTGGTGAGCTTGAGCGAGCAGCGCTCGGCGAACTGCATGGTGCGGCTTACGACTTCGGGCGCGTGCGAAAAGAGCCGGTCCATCTCAGCCGCGGACTTGACGTAGAACTGGTCGGAGTCGAACTTGAAGCGCTTGGGATCGTGGATGGAGTTGGCGGTCTGCACGCAGAGGAGGACTTCGTGCGCATGCGAGTCGTCTTCGCAGAGGTAGTGGCTGTCGTTGGTGGCGACGAGTGGGATATCTAAGTCTTTTTCGAGACGGAAGAGATCGGCGTGGATTTTCTTTTCGAGCTCGAGGCCTTGGTCCTGAATTTCGAGGAAGAAGTTACCGCGTCCGAAGATGTCCTGGTACTGTGCGGCAGTTGCACGCGCGGCGGCGTAGTTCCCTTTCATCAAGTTTTCGCACAATTCTCCCGCGAGGCAGCCGGAGAAACCGACTAATCCAGCAGAGTGTTCGGCGAGATATTTCTTGCTGACGCGAGGCTTGCGATAGAAGCCATAGAGCGAGGCCTCGGATGTAATGCGGACCAGATTGCGGTAGCCCTCTTCGTTCTCGGCCAGCACGAGCAGGTGGTTATTGTCATCGCCCTGCGGATCGGCGCGGTGATCCTCCTTCTGCGAGATATAGAGCTCGCAGCCAAGAATGGGCTTGATGCCCCGAGCCTTCGCCGCGTCGAAGAAGTGGACTGCTCCGTAGATGTTGCCGTGGTCGGTGATGGCGACAGCCTTCTGGCCGATGTCGGAGACGCGCTGAACGAGCTTTTCTACGTCACAGGCTCCATCGAGCAGGGAGTAATCGGTGTGCAGGTGCAGGTGGGTAAATTCAGCCATTGTGCTGAGTTAATTTTAGTCCTTGATCGAGAAGGGCATCAGGCGCGGAGAAAGAGGAAGGATTGAGGAAAAGCGGGGACGAAATTGGTTAAGGCAGGGAACAGGGATTAAGAAATAGCCATTAGGCCGTGGTGGCTTCGTAGACGAGGCGGGCGGCTGCGAGGTCTTCTGCTGCGATACCGAGACCTTTGTAGACGACGCGACGGTCCTGTGGAGGACGCGAGATTTTTCCGGCGAGTATTTCTCCTAACTCGGCGTAGAGGGGCGCACCACTATCGATAATGTCACCGGATTCGCGGAGCGCAGCCTGGCATGATTCGACGATGATGTTTGCGTTCATGGCTTCGTCGTCGAGTTCGCGTTTATTAGCTCCGACGGCGGCGATGGCAGCGACGAAGGCGGTCGGAGCGAGGTATTTGCCGAGGATTAACGGCTCGGTCACGTTCGAGACACCGATAACGATGTCGGCTCCGCGTATTGTTTCTTCCAAGGGCAGAGATGTTGCGCCGGTCTCGCGGGCGAATGCGTGGGCATGGTCAGGGGTGCGGCTCCAAACGCGGACTTCGCGAAAATCGCGGACGAGACGGAGCGCGTGGAGATGGGCGCGGGCCTGGACTCCGGAGCCCAGGATTGCGACCACTCCCGACTTGCGCGCTGTGAAGAGACGGGCAGCTATGGCGGTGGCGGCAGCGGTGCGCATCTCGGTGATGAGGCGGCCATCGAGCGTGGCCAGGGGCTCACCAGTGGATGCGCTGAAGAGTTGGATGACGGCCTGATGCGTGGGCAATGAGGTGTTGTTGTGGTAGAAGGTGACGAGCTTGATGCCCATGAGGTCGCCATCGATGGCGGGCATGAGTCCGAAGACGCCATGATGTTGCGGCACGGGCAGAATGGAGCGGACGGGCTGCGTAATCGCGCCGGTGGAGAAGCGGATGAGGGCCTGCTCGACTGCGGGAATGAGTGCTTCATAGGTAAGATAGCGGCGTACCTGGGCTTCGTCGAGGATGAGCATGCCGGTAGAAACATGATAGCGGCTGTGTAGGGGGTAGGGTGTAGGGTTCAGGGTGTAGGCGAGGCCACATCCAAAAATCCGGAGGTGGGGTACCCGGGTAGGCTCGATGCAACTGTTAGACTCGGAACGAGAATTTTTTCTTAGAGGAGCGCGGTGTGGCTGAGAACGAAACGCTGGGGAACGAAGTGAAGATTACAGTGCGACCGAATGGGCCGTATCGGGTAGAAGGTTCGATCAAGCTGATGGATGCGAATGGCGGGCTGTGGGATTTGACGGGTAAGCCGGCGATTTCGCTGTGCCGGTGTGGGGCCTCGTCGAACAAACCGTTCTGCGATGGGACGCACGCGAAGATCGGCTTTCAGTCGGTGGAGACGGCGCCTCCGGCAGTGGATCCACAACAGATATAGCGATAGCGACTTGCGGATTGAAGTGGGGGCGAGGCGTTGTGCTTGGCCTTCTTTTCTTCCCGGCTGCAGCAATTCCGGGAATCTTCGGGCCGTTGCCAGCATCCATATCTGTGGAGTTGGTCTTGCCTCAAAAATCTTCGTTACGACCTGCGCGGCAGCCGGGTTTGCGGTTTGCCCTGAACCTTATTGGCCGCTCGGCCCTTCAACCCGCGCAAGGCGCGCAACAGAAGCCGATGCTCGTGGCGCCTGGCGAGCTGGCGGTTACCTTCATCGGCCATGCATCGTTTCTGCTGCAAGTAGGCGGGCTGAACTTTCTCGTTGATCCGGTCTTCGCCAACTGGCTGGTTCTGATTCACCGGCTTCGTCTGCCGGGAGTGCGGATCGAAGATCTTCCCGCGATCGATGCTGTCCTGCTGACGCATGCGCACATGGACCACCTGAATTTCCCATCTCTGCGCACGATTATTCGTAATACGCGCAGGTTACGGGGGAAGGCTCCCGTGGCCGTCGTACCCGCGGGGGTGGAAGACCTGGTGAACAGGTTGGGCTTTGCAGATGTGCTACGGACGCGGTGGTGGGAATCGGTGAAAGTTGGCACGGTGGATATCACGATGACGCCGGCACAGCACTGGGGCGCGCGGATGATTCGAGACACGCATCGAGGCTTTGGCGGGTACGTGTTACGGCATGGCAAGCAGTCGGTGTATCACTCGGGTGACTCAGGCTACTTCAAGGGCTTCAAGGAAATTGGCGAGCGGTTGGCTCCGGAGATTGCGCTGCTGCCGATTGGGGCGTACAGACCTGACGGATTTCGCCGGGTGCATACGAGCCCGGACGACGCGGTACGAGCATTTCTCGATCTTGGCGCACAACGGATGGTTCCGATGCATTACGGGACCTTTCGCCTCTCAGAGGAGCCGATTGACGAGCCGCTGCCACGGTTGATGGAAGCCGCAGGACGGGCGTGCGTGCGCGACAAGATTGCTGCTCTCGGCGAAGGCGAGACAAGGATTTTTTCCTGACTCGGGTGCACCGGAGAGGTGCCGAGTAAAATCGTTTTCGCTGGCGGATGTTTGCTGTATATTTCTTTAGGATAACGATAACAGTGCTAGGCGAACTTTGCCGTTTTGAGAAAGTTCCGCTCTTCGTCCTCGGTCGGTCCGCATCTTTAACTAAGTCGGATTTATGGCAAATGAGCAGGCGCAAAACTACACCATCGGTGTAGACCTGGGCGGCACCAATCTGCGCATCGCAGCCTATACCCGCGATGCCGGATTGCTGGAGACGATTCTTCTTCCGACGCGTCTGGCGGCAGGCCGCAGCGCAGTGGCAGATGACTTGTGCGGTGCCGTTTTTGACCTTAAAAATCGCTTCTCTTCGCAATATAAGCTGGCTGGAATCGGGGTGGGAACTCCGGGGCCACTGGAGTTGCCGGCTGGGCGCTTGCACAATCCTCCGAACCTAACGGGATGGGACGGCTTCAATCTGCGCTGCGAATTGGAAAAGCGGTTGAAGCAGGGCGTGTTCCTGGAGAAGGACGCGAATCTGGCGGCTCTGGCCGAGTGTGTGCTGGGGCGCGGTCTGACGATGGGCCTGGATTCGCTATGCATGCTCACGCTGGGCACCGGCGTCGGTAACGGTATCATCTTCAACGGAAAAATCTTTGATGGCGCGACGGGAATGGCGGGCGAGGCCGGCCACGCTACGATCTATCCCGACGGGCCGCAATGCCCGTGCGGAAACCTGGGATGTCTTGAGATGTATGCTTCGGCGACAGCAGTAGTGAGGGCGGCAAACCTGCGGATTGCGGCCGGAACTGCACCGGGGCTAGTCAAAGAGGCACTGGCCGAACAAAAGTGGTCAGCGCGCACACTGGCGGAAGCGGCTTTCGACGGCAACGCTGACGCGCGGCAGATTTACACGGATGCGGGACGCGCGCTGGGAATCAGCCTGGCAGCGCTGGTGAACACCCTGAACCTGCCGCTATATGTGGTGGGCGGTGGGCTGGTGCAGGCATGGGAACTGCTGAAGCCAGCCATCTTCGAAGAGCTGCACCACCGCAGCTATGTCTACCGGCTGACCGAGCCTGACAGCCCGGTGGCGAAGAACAATCCCAAAGGAGCAACTCACGTACTGCCGGCTGAACTAGGGCCCGACGCGGGATTGCTCGGAGCGTGTATTCTTCCCTTCACGGCAAACGGACAAGGCTGATCAAGCCGAGAAATCCGGCCACGGGAAAACATATACATGCGGCTGAACTATTATCTGGCAAAAGGCTCCCTGGTTGGCGCACTGGGCGGACTGCTTTTCGGCTTCGATACCGCCGTTATTTCCGGCACAACGCACCAGCTTACTGAGGTCTTCCA